>JAILIO010000038.1 GCA_024695225.1 Lachnospiraceae bacterium | reverse complement strand
CATGTTTCCCGTTGTATACCGTTCCGTTTTTTCCATTGCTGTCCAGGTAAAACCATATGCCGTCAATGTTTTCAAATTTCCCGTGTTTCCTGCTGGCAGTGGTAGAGTGGAGCCTGATATCCGGCACATTGTCCTTTGATGCCCTTCCCACATTCCACACCCTTCTGTCATCCAGGTAATATGTGGTCTGGCTGCCACTTTCTATCACTATGAGACTGTTTCCCTTCTCACCATGCATCATTCTCACTGTCCTCCTCATAATCATTCAATTCACTTATGAACTCGTCTACTTCGGGCATATTAAATTCCTTCAGGACTCTCCGGGCATAGTTACAGAGTTCATCCGGATCGTAATCTTCAGACTCGGAATCAAGGATATCGTTCAGACTGGCATCGTCCAATATAAACATGATCACGCTCTCAAACAGGTTTTTTGCGCACAGAGGCTCCATATGTGCCAGTTCCAGCATTTCGTCTATCTGTTCGTGATCCATGCTCAGGTGGATCCCAAGAGAAATGATCTTATTTCTCGTGGGATACCATTTCTTCTGCCGGATAGCGGAAACACACTGCTTCAGAGATGATGACCAGCCCTGAATCTGCGCCATGTCGTTTATACTCTCCGCATAATCCGCGTCCACATAGTTAGCTTTGATGCTGACGTTTACATAGGCATAGAATTTGTGATAAGCCATTGCGAACATGGCCACATTCTCTGCTATAAACCGCCCCAGGCCGTCCTCATCTTCAACCTCTGAAAGCCTGGCATCGAATCTGTCTGTGCTGATATCCTCTGACTCTCCGTTTTCATCAGGCCTGGTGATGGTATCCTTCACCTCGTTCAGTATGTATCTGTATTTCTCCATGGCCTCATCTCCGTAATCATGACTGATCACGAAGATACAGATACAATCCTCAAGGCTCTTTGAATACAGCCCGGGATAGCGCCCATATCTCTTCAGAAGCTGGTTCATCTTCTCCACATCATAGTGGGCGGCCATGCCTATCCTGAGGAAAGTCTCTCTGTTCTTCGGGATGGAGCCCTTGCACCACTTGTCCACGGAAACACGGCTCACGCCACAAAGTTCAGCGAATTTCTTCTTCGTGTAGTTATTCTCCTCAATGATCTCAGCCACTTTTTCGGCCCACTGCTGATGCTGGTCGCTGACCTGGGGGAATATCTTCTCCTTCAGTTCCTCGATATCTTCGCATCTGGATATGTCGTCCTTGATAACGGTGGTCCGGAGTTTTGCGCTTGTGGTATTGTTCATCTGACTGCCTTCACTCATCTGAATTCCTTCGTTCATCTGACTGCCTTCATTTATCTTTCTGTTTCCGCTCATCTGACTGCCCTCGCTCATCTTTCCTGTTTCATCCTTAAATGATGGACCACCTCGGATCCTATGCATCCGGTCATCCGAAAAACGCCGGGTCCGGTATTCAGATTACATTTTACAGAAAAATCCTGTTCTATGCCCGTTTTTCAAAACAAATGATAATAATAATCTTTTAATGAGTTTTCAGGCATAGTTTACACTTATTTGTCCGGGTGGAAAATAAACACCTTGCATGGCAGTTTTCCCGACCGCTGCAGCTGTGCTCCCATTGCCTTTCGGAATGTTTTCGGCTTACTTTCAGATCCAAAATAAAAAACTGTAAATTTTGTGATCAATAGGTTAAAATGGTGCAGGGTGCTCTGCTGATCCGGTCTTTGTAACCGGAGACAGATCCTCAGATCATCCGGACACGTCAACTGTAGTCAAACATAAGGAGGATTCAGTTTTATGGCAGTAAATCGTTTTGTACTCAATGGCATTTCTTATCACGGACACGGCGCGATCAATGAGATCCCCGGCATTATCAGTTCCAGAGGGCTTAAGAAGGCTTTTGTTGCCTCCGATCCCGACCTGGTAAAATTTGGAGTAACCGCAAAGGTCACGGATCTTCTCGAGAAGAACGGCATTCCTTTCACATTGTATTCTGACATCAAGCCCAATCCCACCATCGAAAATGTCCAGAACGGCGTCAAGGCATTCAAGGAATCAGGCGCTGACTTTATGATCACCATCGGCGGCGGCTCTTCAATGGACACAGGAAAGGGAATAGGGATCATCGTAAATAACCCTGAATTTGCTGATGTACGCTCACTTGAGGGAGTGGCTCCCACCAAGAAACGCACTGTATTCACCATAGCTGTCCCCACCACCGGCGGAACAGGAGCAGAATCCACCATCAACTACGTTATAACCGATGTGGAACGCAAGCGCAAATTCGTCTGTGTGGACCCTAACGAGATCCCTGACATCGCAGTTGTGGACCCGGATATGATGAGCTCAATGCCCAAGGGTCTCACCGCCTCAACCGGCATGGATGCGCTGACACACGCCATCGAAGGATACACCACTGCCGCTGCCTGGGAACTTTCAGACACTCTGAACCTGGAGGCCATCAAGCTCATAGGCGCCAATCTCCGCAAGGCAGTCGACAATGATCCCGACGGCCGCGAAGGCATGGCTCTTGCACAGTATGTGACCGCAATGGCGTATTCAAATGTAGGCCTTGGGATCGCCCATTCAATGGCTCACACCCTTGGCGCAGTATATGACACACCTCACGGCGTTGCCTGCGCAATGATGCTGCCCATAGTTATGGAATTCAATGCGGAAGCCACCGGCGACAAGTTCAAATATATAGCGGAAGCGCTGGGAGTGAACACGGAAGGCATGGATCAGGCCGCATACCGCAAGGCTGCCATCGATGCAGTGAGACAGCTCTCTGTGGATGTGGGCATCCCCACCAAGCTTGAGAAACTCAAGGAAGAGGATCTTCCCTTCCTCTGCGAGTCAGCAGCTGCCGATGCCTGCGCGCCCGGAAATCCCAAACCCGCAACCATCGAAGAATTTGAGGCCATGTTCCGCAAGCTTATGTGATAACGGATTCGGCATCACGAACTAATTGCAGGATGTGACAGCTCACATTTAGTTTACATTTATTTGCAGAGTGTGACAGCTCACATTTAACTTACATTTATTTGCAGAGTGTGGCAGCTCACATTCAACTTACATTTATTTGCAGAGTGTGGCAGCTCACATTCGATAAGAGGATTTCGTAAAAAAAGATCTGCTGTGCCATCTTATCAAGGGCGCAGCAGATCTTTTGCATTCATAGAGAAGCGGAAAACCTCATTCCTTTTTATCTCCCAATTTTAATTTGGAGAAATCTATCATGTCCCCAAGGGCGTAGCCGGAGCTGGAAGGTTTCATTGCCTCCTGTATCTTCTTCAGGGTCTTGTTGAACAGTTCCTTGTCCCTGAAAACCTGAAGAAGCTCAGCTGTATTCCTGGCGTCATCCAGTGCGTCGTGTTCTTTTCCGGCGAAGTCGATCCCTGCCATCTCAAGGGCCATCTTCAGTGAAAGCTGTCTGCTGAATCCCAGATGAGAATCAAACTCCTTCTGAAAATCAGACCATCTGACGGAGAGGATCTTTTTCTCTTCTTCCGTGACCTGATACTTTTTATATTTTATTTCCTTGTATATCTGGCTGTAATCAGAACTGCTCCAGGCATAGACAGTCACGTCATCTCCGGCCTTCAGGCACCATTCGGTAAACATCCTGAGGGCATCGTTGAACACCGGCGAATTCACCACCATTTCATAAGTGATGCCCGTGAGGTTTGTGATCATCGGGGAAATGCGGTCATTGTATTCGGGTTTCACATAGGTGATAAAAGAGGATATTTCCTTAAGCTCTTCGTCAAGCATGACTGCGCCTATCTCGATGGTCTCCATCTTGAGTTCTTTTATAACCTCAGATTTCTTCTTTACACTATTCATTTCCAGGTCAATGACCACGTATTTCATAAAAATCTCCCCATGTCCCTTGCAGCAGACCCTGCATCAGACTCTGCCGCAGATTCCAAAGCCCGGTTCACTGCAGTTGCCCGGTCCCGGTATGTCAGGTTTGTTTACATGAAGCAAATCGCAAAAACAAACGGGATAATTATACTCCTTAAGGGTGATTTATACAAAGATTTTTTGATATAATGAATCGGATATGCTGAATACTGAAAAGAGCATTGATCCCTTATCAACAAGGCTCCTACCGCCTTCTGAAAAGGCAGTGGGCTTGTCCTTTGACAAACGAAAGGATTTTGTTTATGAATTCAGATCAGGAATATGTGGCATTTATCAGCTACAGGCACACGAAACAGGACAAGCGCATCGCAGGCAGGATACGCTCCCTGATAGAAAACTACAAGGTCCCAAAAGCCCTGCAGGCAGAATACGGCGGCACACGCCTGGGAAAAGTTTTCCAGGATGAGGCAGAACTCCCTGCCTCCTCAAACCTTTCCGACAATATAGAAAAAGCTCTGGATCACAGCCGCTTTCTCATTGTGATATGTTCCCCCGACACCCCGCAGTCCCAGTGGGTCAGGCACGAGATCCTGTATTTCCTTAAAAATCATGGTCACGATCACATCATAGCCGTGCTGGTGTCAGACATACCTGACAATTCCTTTCCTCCGGAGATAACCACGGAGTACTCCCCTGAGGGGACACCGTTGCGGAATCTTGAACCTCTGGCCGCAAACCTCACCTCTCTGGACCACAAATATGCCCCCGGCCGCCTCAGAAAAGAGATCGTCCGTATCTATGCGGCCATAATGAACTGTTCCTTTGATTCTCTATGGCAGAGGGAGCGCAGACAGAGAGTGATCAGGACAGCCGTTATTTCCGCTGCAGCCCTTTCACTTGTGCTGGCTTTCACTGTAAATACTTACATAAAGAACAGGCAGATCACCCAGCGGAACATCCAGATTGAGCAACAAAACCAGGAGATCACCGCCCAGAACCGGTCCCTGGAAGAAAAGGAATCCCATCTCCTTATCCAGGAGGGCAAACTCCTGCTGGAAAAAGGAAACCTGAAAGCCGCCGCAGACAACGCGGTGAAATCCGTTGCCGACAAGACCGGACGTGAAACCTATGCGGCAGACGGGGAATATCTGCTGTCAAAGGTGTTGAACACAGGCATATACCAAAACCGGATGCGGACTTCCGCGGTCATAGAGCAGAACACATATATCTCTGAGATGGAACTGTCCGAAAGTGGCGACAGGCTCTATACTTTAGACGACAGCGGAGCTGTGAGGTGCTTTTCAACTGAGGACGGCGCTCTTATATGGCGGTCCAAACCGGATGATCATTCAGACTATTCCATTGTCAATCACAAAAGGATACAACTTCTTGAAGATCAGAACAAACTGATACTTTTAGACACCTGTGAGGTCACTTCCTTTTCACTTTCAGACGGCTCAGTTCTTTGGAGTTACAAGCCCGAATCCCTTTTCAGCGCGCCCGACAGCGACCTGTCAAGCGTGACCCCGGATGGAAAAACAGTTATTTTCATAGACAGGGAAAACAGCAATGCAGCTTTGATAAACGCGGAAGACGGTTCAGTCACCTCAGAGATCCCCACTGCTGGTCTCTCTGAGTCTCACCTCTCACTTTCACAGCAGACCACTGCGGTTTCAAGGGACAGCCGTTACGCAGCATTTTCATATTTAGAAGACGGCGGAGAAAACGAAGGCGAAAAAATAAATGTGATATGGCTGGATCTTCAGGAAGAAAAAAACCTCCCCGTTCCGTCCGTCAAAATAGCGCCCTCAGGTGACGAACTGCGCTCCCTGTCTTCATTTATCCTGGGGATGAGCATCGTCAGCAATAATAAGGACTCCTGCCATCTGCTCTTACTGTACTACGATGATGCAGACAAAATGCTCAAGATGGTGCAGATAAATAAAGACGGCACTTCCAGGGAAACCTCCGCCCTGCCCCTGGACCTTGTAAACAATCTTTTCACGGGGATCAACGTGGTCCACACCTACAATGAATATCTTGAAAACGGTTTCATATGTGCCAGCATCGATGAAAGATCCTTCACATTTTTTGCGGATGGCACCTGTTTTACGGATCACATGTACCAGGGCAGCAACCCGATCCTGCATTCCGAGCCAACCGGAGACAGCGCCGTACAGAGGATCTATCTTTCAAATGACGGCCATTATAACGCCTACTACGATGGCGGGCTTGAAGGAGATCTTTTTTCCGACAGGATACATATCTCCAAGCTGGATATAACCAAAGGGTTTGCAGTCAGCAGAAAAGAAGATTTCGGTTTCGAACTGAACGGGGATTCCGTGGAAGCGATCATCTGCGACGACAATGAAAAAACAGTTTATATCCTGCGTCCTGCCCGTGGTCCTGAGATCCACTCAGACTCCTACGCATCCTCAGACAGTGACAATGACAGTATCAGTTTTTGCGACGGCAACAGAGGATTTATATTTGGAGAATCCGGATCCGGCGGGATTTGCAGGGCGATCGATACCGGATCTCACGAACTGATAAAAGAATATAAACTGGAACCGGAGTTTTCAGAGGGAGATTTCATGTCTGACCACGCGCACATCTGGCCGGACGGAAGACATTTCACATACGATGGCAGTTCATTTTCCCCGGTAATATACGACCTGGAGACAAACACTTCCCAGCCTGTATTCAGTGAAGATATTTTTCCATACGCTTTCAATTGCATCACTGTGAGGCAGAACAGCGGGGAAATCCTGAGCGCCGCTTTTGGCAAAAATAAAGACAACAGACCTGAGCTTGTCTGGAAAGAGGGGGATAGCGAAACCAGGAGGGCAACCCTTCCGGAAAACGATTACGAGTATCCGCGTATAGGATCAAACGGATACATTTATCTCAGAACGGTCAGAGAAAAAGGGACAGACAGCGAAGGGACCCCGGGAAATGACAGTTCCTCTTCAAAAGGTGAAACCTTTTCAGAAGATGATCTCCTCGATGCGGATGCCCTTTTTGAAAGTATATTCAACAGCGGCAATGAAGACACAAGGGAGTCCGGATCCTATGTGATATGCAGCACATCAACAGGAGAGATCAGGGAGATCCACGACGAATGCCCCGGAAATGTGATGCGGGATGTCTTCATTTCCCCGAATGACCATTTTGCGTCCTTTGACGATGACGGAATGCTCAGGATCTATGACAATAACAGCGACCGGCCCGTCCTGAAACTTCAGATCACAAATGAGGAGGTTAAGGATGTGAGTTTTTCCCGGGATGACCGGGCAGTGATCGTCTGGACAGAAGACCATGTTCTTCGGGTCTATTCCATGGCAGACGGAAACCTTCTATATGAAGAGTTAACCGGCATAAATAACGAGGGCACCCTCACGCTCACAGAAGATCCGGACAGATCAAGGCTGTACATTTATTTCCCGGATCTTGCGAATTGGGAAAAAACAAATGGCATATGTCTGGATACGAACAGCTGGAAAAAGACCGCCGACCTGAACGGGATGACAGGATTCAATTCCGGAACAAATGAGATATACTGCAAAAACCCAAACGGCACTGTGATCGACGGAAAACATCCTTCATTTATCAGATATACCGCACTCACCCTGGACGAAATGACAGGGCTTGTAAACGGGGCTGATTGATCGCACAGATCATTTCAGGAGCAGGGACAGGAATCATTTTATAAATGTAATATGGAAAAGATCAGTCTGAAAAAAAATGAAATATTGACCCATCTGCTGCCTCTGGCGCTTTTGTCCTATGCATATTTATCATCCGCTACAGGCTTGAATTCTGTGGTGACCGGACCGCGGAACTTTTATTATCTCAAAGAACTGTCATTCACCCTGGGGTTTATCCTGTGGGCTTTAATTCATCATTTATATGAGGAAATAAAGAACCGGCGCAGGATGCTGTTTCTGACGACTGCGATCTTTTTGGCGGGGGTCGCCGGGGCAGCGCTCACGCCTGCGCTTCCGGAGTATGCATTGATCCTCATGCTGGCGCCGGCATTTATTGCCCTGGGGATAACCGGAGGACTTGTGTATTACAGAGCATCTCTCCTCCTCACGGCAGTTCCCGGAAGCGGAAAGATCACCTCATTTTTTATGGCCCTGCCGGAGATCCTTTTATTCATTTCAGGCAGATTTCTTGGGAGTCCTTCTGTTTTGATGGCGTCCCTGATCATTTCCATGATCCTGCTCTGCTTTTGTCTCCGGACTGATGTGCACGATACGCCCGTGAGATCAAGCCTGACAGGTTCTTATTATTTAGTCCTGCATCCCATATTCCATATCCTGACTGTAGTTTTTCTCACTTTGTTCATCCTGCCGCAAAGCATCTTTTTCCAAACAGAACCTTCCGTTCAAAGCACCGCCATCCCGGGTTCTGTGCGGCTTGTTCTCATTCTTTCGTATGTGATCATGGGTGTGATCTTTGACCTGAGAAAACCGCCGGCCATGCCCCTTTGTGCACTTCTGGGCATTCTGCCCGCAGCCATCGTCCCCCTTGTGACGGACCATGCAAATAATGGCTTTGCTGTGTTCCTGTCATTCTTTGCCACGGGCTGCTATACCGCTTATTGCAATTTCAATTTCTGGCAGCTCTCCCCATTCACAAGGAACCCTCGTCTCACTGCATCTGCAGGCAGATATATGTCATTTCTCCGGCTGGTCCTCGGGGCTTCGCTTCCCGGGATTTTGCTGAAAGGGAAGGCATTTTTGGCGATCTGTGAACTCATCATAATGCTGATCCTGATCGCAGTCATATTCCTGCAAAATATAGCCGAGACAGATGAGGTATACGGTGACTATTCCGCTGCAAAAGATTCCGGACCGGATGCCGCACAGTCATCTGAAGATTCATGGGCATCCGTAAATGCAGAGTTGTCCGAAGATGCAGGTGCATCCGAAGATTCATGGGCATCCGTAAGAGCAGAGTTATCCAAAGATGCAGGACAATCTGAGAATGCAGGGACATCCGTAAGTTCAGGTGCACCCGAGGGCGAAGATATCCCCGGGAATACAGATATCTCAAAGCAAAACAAACCTTCCACCGACTTTGGCATATTCAAAAAAATCCGTAACAGCCATAAGGACAATTCCCAATCAGACATTTCTTCTTCGGACATTTCCGGAGCCAAGGCACAGACCCTGATTCCCGGGGAGGAAAATAAAGAAGTTGAGACAAAAGATAACGGTCAGGTCTCATCAGGCAAGGATGATCTGACCACAGCCCAGAGGATCGCTGAGATCAGTGAATTCTATAAAAAGACCACTTTGTCTGATTACGGATCCCTGCCTGTCCGGGAAGTTTCCAAAAGCAGCGAGGATATGGAGGGCATTTCCCCAAGTGACGCCGGCCGGTCATTTTCCGAAGAGTATTCTCTGACAAAAAGGGAAGTCGAGGTTTTAGACGCCATATGCGGTTCAGAAGCCCCTATCACCAGGGTTTCCGAAGAATTGTCCATGTCCCGCACCATGCTGTACAGATATCTGAAAAGCATATACAAAAAGACCGGCTGCTCGGAACGGGATGAACTGACAAAAAAATACCGGGATTTCCAAGGCAAATAAACGCTTTCCTTTTACAGGTTTGCGGCCCCTATCACTCCCGCATTGCTTCCCAGCTCTGCCACCGCGATCTCGGGGATCATGCCGTGAATCCCGCCAAAGCAGTCTCTCTCCATTATTTCCCTGATGTGGTCTGTCATAGAGCCGGCGTATCCGGACAATGTGCCTCCCAGGAGTATCAGCTGGGGGCGGAACATATTCACAATATTTACGATGCCTGTAGCCAGCATCTCTTCATACTGTTCAATGACAGCCTGAAGGTCTTTATTTCCCTCAGATGCGCTGCAAAATATCTCTTCCGGCGTCATCTCAATGCCTGTCGCTTCCTTTGCCGCTCTGACAAGGGCAGGCACTGACACATAGGCTTCCAGACATCCTCTCCTGCCGCAGGTGCAGCGCCTTCCGTTCACCCTGACCACCTGGTGTCCGACCTCGCTGCCGCCCATGATGCCGCCCTCAAACACCTGACCGTTCAGTATTATGCCGCCTCCGACGCCGCCTCCAAGGGTAAACATCGCAACGTCTGAGTATTCCTTTCCTGCCCCTGCCACAGCTTCGCCAAGGGCTGCGCAGTCTGCATCGTTTGCTATCCTGACCGGGCACGGAATGACCCGTCCGAGTTTTCTTACCAGTTCCACATCATCCCATCTGAGATTATTTGAGTACAGGACTTTCCCTGCCCGTCTGTCGATGGTCCCGGGAACACCCACGCCCACGCCTGTGCACTGATCCAGGGGCACCCCCTGCTCTTCAAGGAGATCAAGGGTCGCCCGGGCGACCTTGTCAATAAAGGCTTCCGGCTCCGGCATTGTTGGGAATGTCCTCATTGCGAATATCTGCTGGCTGTCATTTACAAGGCCTATCGCGGTTTCCGCGCTTCCGATGGTGATGCCCACACGCACCGGGCTTGCCTTTTCCCTTATGGTCGTGAGAAGGGCGTCGCACCTGCCTTCTATCTGCCAGTCCCCGCTGCCTGCCGCCATGAAGAAACTGTCCCCCTTCCGGTATGACAGCGCCTCCCCTTTACAGCTGAGTTTCCCCTCCCCGTCCAGGATGAGGATGCTGAGAAACGAGTCATCATTTACCGTGCCCTGCATCCTGTAGGTGAGCCTGCCGTCCAGGTCCAGCTTGTCCACAGTGAAATAATCACAGTCTGCCACGTGGGGATACTCGCTGCCGCTCCTGATGATGGGAACGCGGCTGGTCACAGCCAGGGCCTTTTCAATGTGCAGGTCTCTCTTCTTTCCGTCCCTGCCGACCCGGCCGTAATCATACACGCGATAGGTCACATTTGAATTCTGCTGTATCTCTGCGATCACTATCCCTTTTCCTATGGCGTGCAGGGTACCGGATTCGATAAAAAGCACATCCCCCTTCTTCACGGGGACCGGATTCAGGACTTCCAGCAGGGTGTTTTCTTCTATCCTGCGGGCGAACTCCTCCCTTGATATCTCCTGTCTGAAGCCGTAATAGAGAAATGCATCCTTCTCCGCATCCAGGACATACCACATCTCGGTCTTGCCGTACTGTCCCTCATTTTGCAGGGCAAACCCATTGCCGGGATGCACCTGGACAGACAGGTTATCCCTGGCGTCTATGAACTTTGTGAGTATTGGAAAATCACGAAATCTGCGGCAATGAGTGCCCAGGACTTCCATCCCTTCGCTGTCCAGATAATCCTGAAGAGTCTTCCCTTCATAGGGTCCGTTCATGATCACTGAGGGACCGTCAGGGTGGCAGGACAGCTCCCAGGCTTCCGCCAGAATATCCCCGTCGTATTCCACATTGTACTCTTCCACCAGCCTGTGTCCGCCCCAGATGTAATCCTTACAGGAGGGTTTTAATTTAAGTATGCTCATTTTGTCTCCGGCTTTCAACCTTCATACCTTTTCCTTCCGATTCCTGCATCATGATGGCCATGTATGAATCCTGAAGGGCATCCCATATGGGGTAGGGCGTTTCCGCCTCACCTCTTGAATACTCCGCTGTCTGTTTCATTAGAACAGCTATCGCAGTCTCATCGTCAGTGAGGCCGCAGAGCCCGAAAGGAGCTTCGTACAGGATCTCATCCCCGAAGGTGATCTTTTCGATCTCCTCCACATGTCTGAAATTTATATTGCTGTCATCCCTGTCAACAGTCCTTGCAAAGATCTTTATCTTCTCCCGCAAAGCTTTATTGTTTTTATCCAGCCAATAAACCGTGTCATCTATTATCTCACCCCTTACTCCACGGATCTTCAATGTGTTTTTCCTTATGGGGGATCTGTACTGTTCAGAGTCGAAATCATAAAAAGCGGTCTTGCCGTTTTCAAACTCAAAAACCGCAACTCTCTGTTTCTTTTGTGCCACTCTGCCATCGGAAAATTCTTCATACCGGGTCCTGGTCTCCGTCACAGGAAATGAAAACGTCTTTGAAAATACTGCGGCAGCGCCTTTGCTATCCTTATGTAATAGCGGGCGCGCCAGCCGGATCCTATTATCACAAACCGAAAACGATCCATATCCCCTCCACTGTCAGGTTCAGACCTTCAGGCGGTCTCTCCTGTTCATCACAAACCGGATACGACCGGTATCTCCTTCCCTCCATGATCGGGCTCAGACCTTCAGGCGGTCTCTCCTGTTCAATATCACCAGCGAAGCGAAGAGCAGTATCACATCCACCGCAAGGGCCGGCCAGGGTGAAAGTGTGAATCCAACGATCAGATATCCGATGGCACATATCACCGCCACAAAGGTCGCATACGGAAGCTGTGTGTTCACATGGTCTATATGCCTGCACTCAGCGCCGGTGGACGCCATGACCGTGGTATCGGATATGGGCGAACAATGGTCCCCGTAAACAGAGCCCGCAAGGGTCGCGCCCAGGGCGGGTATCAGATAGATCCCTGCCCCCTCGATCTCACATATCATGGTGACAATAGGGATCAGTATCCCAAAGGTACCCCAGGAACTTCCCATGGAGAAACTCATGATGGACGCTATCATAAATACGAGGAAAGGATACAGCACCAGAGAAAAGTCCGACCCTTCCAAAAATCCCGAGATAAATAAACCGGTTCCGATAAGCTGTCTGCACACCCCTCCCAGGCACCAGGAAAGCACCAGGATCAGCATGGGAGGAACTATGCTTGCGATCCCTTCCACGATGGAATTGATGAATTCCCCGGGTTTCATTATTTTCCTGGGCAGGTAGAGCGCCATAGCGGAAATAAGCGCTGCGAAAGCTCCCAAAGTCAAGCCTGCAGTGGGATTCTCCCCAATGGCTTCAGAAAAAGAAACCCCATCAAAAAATCCGCCCACATAAGCCATACCCAGGACAGCACATACGATCAGAACAAAGATGGGCAGCAGCAGGTCTATCACCTGTCCCTTCAGCTCATCCTTTCTTTCCGCCGTTTCATCGCTTACGCCCTCATTCATCGCCCTGCTCTCCGCCTTCTTCATGGGGCCGAAATCCATGCCTGTGACACAGATCAGAAATACCATCAGGATAGTGATGATGGCATATGCATTGTACGGGATGGTGGAGAGGAACACTTTAAAACCGTTCTCGCTGCTCACCTCACTTGCCACCGCCACAGCCCAGCTGGAAACCGGCGCCATGATACACACCGGCGCTGCAGTGGCGTCTATGATATATGCAAGCTTTTCTCTGGAAATACGGAATCTGTCGGTTACGGGACGCATGACCGTACCCACCGTCAGACAGTTAAAGCCGTCATCGATGAAGATCAGGATCCCCAGCACAGATGTCAGGATCGCTGCAGACCTTCTGCTATGTATCTTATTTTCTGCCCATCTGCCGTAGGCGAGACTCCCACCCGATCTGGACACCAGCATGACCACAGCCCACAAGAGAGACAAAAAGATGATCATATATGCATTATCCGCGATCTTGGAACACATGAGATCGAAAAGCAGTGACACCGCAGAAAGCACGGTCCCTCCGCTGCAGAAACTATAGATCAGTGTTCCCGAAAGAACCCCAATGAATAAAGACGAATAAACTTCTTTTGTGATAAGCGCCAAAGTGATGGCGATAAGCGGGGGCAGTACGGACAGCCACCCGGTTTCTATAATCGTGAATTCCATTTATCTACACTCTCCCTGATCAACCGATCCCGGTATCCCATAAGCGGACGCAGAAGTCCGCCTTCCCATTAGTTTCAAACCATCTCTTTCCTGATCTTTTCTATGATGGTCAGATCCGCAGGAAGCCACTGCACGGAATCAAGTTCATCTCTTGCAAGCCATTTCGCAGCTTCGGCTTCTTTCAGTTCCAGATAGCCTCTTGTAACCTCACACCAAAAGCAGTCCATGGATAAATGAAACTCCGGATAATCGTACTCCACAGTACCGATCAGATCTCCGACAGATATCTCAGTATTCAGTTCTTCCCTTATCTCCCTCGCCAGAGCCTGTTTGGAAGTTTCACCTTCTTCAGTCTTCCCCCCGGGGAACTCCCACAGCCCTTTGAATTCACCGTAACCTCTGGCTGTTGCAAAGATATTTTTTTTTGAAGAAATACTGTCGCAGATAACCGCCGCGACCACTTTCACAACCTTCATCCGAATATCACCCGGCGAGCGATCATTTCTGTCATCACGCACTTATTTACACATCACCTGGCGAGCCAACCGCCGTCAACTGCCACAGTGAAACCGTGAACATAATCCGCAGCTTTGGAACAGAGGAAGACAACTGCTCCCGCCACATCCTGAGGTGTTCCCCATCTTCCTGCGGGTATCCTCTCAAGTATCTCCCCGGCTCTCTTTTCGTCATCCCTGAGCTGGGTGGTATTGTTGGTGGCCATGTACCCGGGGGCTATGGCATTCACATTGATACCCTTCGATGCCCATTCATTTGCAAGGGCCCTTGTAAGACCCAGCACGGCAGATTTGCTGGATGTATATGCAGGTATCCGTATCCCTCCCTGGAAGCTGGTCATGGAAGCGATATTTACGATCTTTCCTCCCGTTCCCTGCTCTATATACTGCCTGGCAAAGGCCTGGGACATGAGAAATACCATATTCAGGTTCAGGTTTATGACCTTGTTCCAGTCCTCAGCCGTGACATTTATGGCATCTTCCCTGAGAATGATCCCCGCATTATTTACAAGGATATCCACATGTCCGTACACGGACAGCACTTTTTCGAGTATCAGATCCACACTTTCCGGTTTTGAAAGGTCTGCGAGCACTTCCGTAAACTCTCCGCCGTCTTTCTGGATCAGGGACGCAGTCTCTGTGCATTCACGCCTGGCAACCCCTGCGACTGTCGCTCCTGCCTGGGCAAGCGCCACACACATCCCCTGTCCCAGGCCGGTATTGGCCCCGGTCACAACTGCCACTTTTCCCTTTAAGCTGAAATCATCCAAGATCATATATGACTACCTCCTGTAAAATTGATCTAACAGATTATACCACATATTCTTAATATTTTTTTCACTCATGTTATAATAGCCCGGATGCGTCTGAAGACGGGTATGTTCCCAAATTCGGGACACAAT
The DNA here is from genome assembly GCA_024695225.1 of Lachnospiraceae bacterium. Classification (GTDB taxonomy): domain Bacteria; phylum Bacillota; class Clostridia; order Lachnospirales; family Lachnospiraceae; genus JAEELB01. The sequence continues at coordinate 3,219 of JAILIO010000038.1, read as the reverse complement.
TGAGAAAAGGATGAAAATAAAAGCTTTAAAAGCCGCATTTCCATACACCATACCGATCTTTGCCGGTTTCTGGTTCCTGTCTCTCGCCTACGGGATACTGATGAATGTGAACGGGTTCTCATTTGTGTACCCTATGATGATGAGTATCCTGATCTTCGGCGGCTCTCTGGAATTTATAGCAGTCACAATGCTCATGTCCCCTTTTGCGCCTGCAGCCGCACTCACCATAACCCTGCTGGTCCAGGCCAGGCACCTGTTTTACGGCATAAGTATGCTGGAGAAATATAAAAATACAGGGTGGAAAAAGCCCTATCTGATCTTCGGCATGTGCGATGAAAGCTTCTCCATAAACTATACTGCGGAGATACCTCCGGATGTGGACAGAGGCTGGTTCATGTTTTTTGTCACAATCCTGAACCACTTTTACTGGGTGTCAGGGGCCACTATCGGAGGGCTGATCGGCTCGCTTATATCTTTCAACACAGAGGGACTGGACTTTGTGATGACCGCCATGTTCGTGACCATATTCCTGAATCAGTGGATGAAAGAAGAGAAGAAATATACCGGTCTCATCGGTATCGGAGCCACCGCGGCATGTCTGATGGTATTTGGGCCGGATTCCTTCATGATCCCTTCAATGCTGGCTATACTTGCACTTCTCACAGCGTTCAAAAATCCCATCGGAAAGTGCTATGAGTCAGATTTTGACCGGGAGTCAGATGAGTCCGATCCTGCAGATCATATATCAGAAAATAATCCCGGATATGAGACCGCAGAGTGTGAACCCGAAACAATACAAACTCAAGGGAGGAAAAATAAATGAGTCCCATGACCATACCCCAGCAGATCATCACAATAGCCATCTGCGCCCTGGGGACTATGCTGACAAGGTTTCTGCCTTTCATAGTGTTTTCATCGAAAAAGCCTACCCCAAGATACATTCAATATCTGGGAAAAGCCCTTCCCTGCGCAGTGTTTGGAATGCTTGTGGTCTACTGCCTTAAAAATGTCTCCCTGCTCACAGGAACCCACGGTATCCCGGAAGCCATTGCCATTGCCGCCACAGCAGGTCTTCATTTGTGGAAAAAACAGATGCTCCTCTCCATCGCCGGAGGCACCGCCGTATATATGCTGCTGGTGCAGATGGTCTTTTAAATATTCACTTCTTTCTCAAAAAATGCTGTTTCATTGTGCTGTTTTAACTACTTCTTCAGATACGATCTGTGAAGAAAGGTTGCCGGATCGTTAAATCAGTCCCCATGTTCATTGTCACTATCATCAAACAACTGTTTATACAGCCCGTCTTCGAATGTCTGATAACGTCTTGATGTCACGGGTTTTGAGCCACGTCTGAACACCATCACCTGCTCAAGAGGCATTGAATACACATCTTCTACAGGTATGTTTCTTCTTTTGGAGATATTGTAGCAAGTTTCATCATCCATTCCTCCAAAGTACACATATGTATCACAGTTGTTTATGATCGTTGTAGCCTCACTTTTTCCATACATGTAGGATAACTGGCTTTCACTCTGAAGCAGGAGCGTGACACTTATCTTTTTAGCGCAGAATACCGAAAGATATTCATAAAAGTACGGAATCTTACATCCTGTTGCAAAATCATCGCAGATCAAATGCACAGGCGACGGTAATTCTTTATCGGGAAGTGTTTCCGCATACTCAAACAAAAGCCTGAACGCATCAGTAAAGAACATATTTGTAAGTTTCTGCATTGTCTTGTTGACAGGGCTGGTTGTTACAAATAATACCGTCTTTTTAGTGCTGAGTTCTTCAAATGAAACTTTCTTATCATTCTGCATCATTTCAAGAGCATCTTCCGTCATCAGCTTATCGACTGCATTGTTCATAACAGAATAAATACAGGCTGCCGTCCGGGGAGAATTTCCCCTGATAGTCTTCCACATTCTTCCGAACTGATTGTTGGGACGCTCGTATTCTGCTTCATCAAAGAGATCATCCAATGTAGTCGAGCAATATCTGTCACCCATATTCAGTTTGCAATTGTTGTAAAGCTCATAAAAATCACTAAAGGTAACCTTTCTGTTTTCGCTTTCTGCATTCATTTTTGCAAGTCCCATGATAGCCGCCAGACCGGAAACAGCACTCTGATTCCAATACGGATCGACAACGCCGTCTCTGGACGAACTGGCTTCACTCCCCACCATGGTTTCAGCCAGTTTAATGATTTCTTCATTCGTATGGATATACTCAAAAGGGTCATAGGACACATTGCTGCTCATCGGTTCAGACAGATTTAAATCCCATACCTGATAGCCTCTGTCTTTAAAAACAGGAGCATATTTACCGACAAGCGCCCTCTTGGTCACATTTATGATCAGGCTTCCCTCAAATGTATGTAACAGTTTAGGTTCTATTACCGATGTTGTCTTTCCTGACCTGGTTGGTCCAACAATTATCTCATTGGCATTTATCCCGGTCTTTTTCAAGGATGTGGGGTAAACACATCCTTCAGCCAGACATGTCAGATTCTCTTTTCTTTCCTCTCTCATGATCTTTTCCTCCTTAAATGATGCTGTCAATTCCGACTATTTCATCTGCAAGGTGTGCTTCTACAGCTTCCTTCGCAGTGTAGTAATGGTCATAGCTGATCTGTTTGTCGATCTGTTTCTTTGTCATTCCCGTATGTTTTGACAGAATACCAACCAACTGACTCTTTGTCTGCATAAGCGAATCAGACATGGATTTCACTGAAGACGCATTTCCTCCCTGATTTTCGCCAATAAGGGGCTGATGCAGCATCACCTTCGAATTTTCAAGGATCATTCTCTTCCTGCCTGCCGCAAAAAGAATTGCCGCCATACTGTATGCCGTACCAATGCAATAAGTCCACACAGGGGCCTTTGATGAAATAATAGCATCATATTCAGCAAGACCGTAGACAACGGACCCGCCACTACTTGTGATCAATACCTTGATGGGCTCGGCAGCATTCTGTCGGTTCAATTCTATTATTTCCCTGACAAACTCAGCAGCGCTCTGTTCATCTATTATCCCCTGCACATAGATAGTGCGCTGTTCATAGGCTTTCGCCTCGATCGGAATAAGTGTAGTTCCATTTGATTTTCTTTCAAGTATATGCATAACTTCCCTCCCTTGTTCTTCTGAAAAACTATCATCGCGACCTCTATTAAAACTATACTGTTGTGTTTTCATTTTCCAAATCAACTTGTGGTTTAA
>JAILIO010000021.1 GCA_024695225.1 Lachnospiraceae bacterium | reverse complement strand
GAAGAGGGCCGATATAAGGAAATCCTTCACCGCTCCGGAGGCTCAGATACTGGTGTGCGATGATATGAACGTAAATATCGTGGTGGCCAGCCGCGACATCGAACACTTCGGCTGTGTCGTCGATTCAGCTTTGAGCGGGGCTGCCTGCGTGCAGATGGCCCTCGAAAAACATTATGACATCATCTTTATCGATCATATGATGCCCGGAATGGACGGCATAGAAGTCATCAATGCCCTGAAGAGCAATGAAGAGGCCATGAACGGCGGTATATTGGAGGGTACCAGGTTTATTGCCATGACGGGAAATGCAGGAGACGATTCCAGAGAGCTTTACATAAACGCAGGATTTGATGATTACATCTCCAAACCTGTGGATATGAACCGGCTGACGCAACTTCTCTTGAGGTATCTGCCCCAGACCAAGCTCAGAAAGGCGGGAGAATGAGTACGGATTCCATTACAATACTGGACGGCATTCAGATCGCCTTTCTATGCATATCCCTTCTGATGGTATTCTTCACGGTCTTTTTGATAAAGACCAGCGAAGCTCAGAGATATCTGGCTGCCGAGTCCATATTCTGCATGATCGGAATGTACGGTTATTATATCGATCTGAACTGTCATTCATTTAAACAGGCCTATATAGCCTGCGATCTGGAGTATATCTGCTTTGCTCTGGGCATGCTCATGCTGCTTTATTTTGTGCTGATCTTTGAGGATAATAAGGTCCTGGCCGATTTTTTAAAGATTTTTTTCACCTGTTCATCCTTTATCGTGCTGTTTCTGGTGGGGACAGCTCCGGTGCTGGATATTTTTTACCAGAGCCTCTATATCATCACATACAAAGGCAACACTTACGTAAAGACTGTGCCCGGCCCTCTTTATTACATATGGATGTTTAACATAGCCATAGTCAGCGGAACCCTTATTTTCCTGACCTTCAGACATTACAAAAAGAACCGTAAGAAAAACAGGCCCGAGTTTTTATGGCTGTTCATAATGGCGTGTTTTCTTCCGATCGGTTGGGTCCTGACAAATCTGGGTATCACAAAACATTACGATCTGGATTTCCCCAGCATGATCTTTGCCACCGTGCTCCTGACCGTCATAACAGTCAGGTTCAACGTCCTGGATGCGGTTGAAGGCGCAATCGACATGTACATAAACGATATGGATGAGGGTATGTTTGTCACGGACCACAACGGAGCCGTGATCTTTGCAAATCCCAGGATCAAAGAGATACTGGGCTCCTTTGACTGGAATTACAGGGGAAGCGTCAGGCATGAGATAACGGATTTCCTGAACAGCAATCCAAACGGTTTTATGATGGATGACCATTATTACAGCTGGAGAGCCAGCGATCTGAGGGATGCGGGGAAACATTTGACCGGGCGGGTCTACAATGTGTACGACATATCCGACACATACAATTACACAAAACAGCTGATCACCTTAAGAGACCAGGCCGTAAGGGCAAATCAGTCGAGGAATGCCTTTATCACAAACATAAGCCATCAGATACGTACCCCCATAAACTCGATCCTGGGAATGAACGAGATGATATTCCGGGAGTCCGATGACAAGGATGTGATCGATTGTTCATACAACATAAGGGAGGCCGGAAAAAGCCTGCTTTCCCTGGCAAACGATATACTGGATATGTCCCGGATGGAGACGGGAAAGCTGGAGATCAGAAATGAAAGATATGATGTGGCCGTCATGATAAATGACTGTATACAGCTGGTCATAGGGCGTTTTGCAGAAAAAGGACTTGAATTTCAAGCCGAAATCTCGGATACTATACCCTCGGAGCTTGTGGGAGATGAGACCAGGATCAAACAGTGCATAACAAATTTCCTGACCAACTCCATCAAATACACTGACAGGGGCATGGTCACCCTGAACGTGGGCGGTTTCAAACGGGGCGAAGATATATATGTGCTCTGCGTCAGCGTCACCGACACGGGTTCCGGCATCCGGGAAGAGGATATGCCGAAACTCTTCGGATCCTTCAGCAGGATAGATACCGGAAGAAAGGGCAAATACATAGAGGGCACCGGCATAGGACTCCACCTGACAAAGCAGATGGTGGAACTGATGAAGGGCGATATACAGGTACATACGGTATATGGCGTGGGAAGCACATTCTCCGTGGAGCTTCCGGAGAAGATCGCTGATGAGACGCCCTTTGGCAACATAAATAAACACCTGGCCGAGGTGAGAAAACGTGAGAATGTTGAAAAACGTTCGTTTACTGCAGAAGGGGCGAGAGTCCTGGTTGTGGATGACAATGCCGTGAATCTGCAGGTGGCAAGGGGTCTTATGAAGCCCTACAAGATGCGCTGCGACGCCGCAACAAGTGGAAAACAGTGTCTTAAGATGGTTGACGACATGCAGTACCATATAATCTTTATGGACCATATGATGCCTGAGATGGACGGCATAGAGACCCTTAAAAAGATATTCGAACTTCCGCCTTCAATGTGGAAGAACACGGCTTTCATAGCCTTGACCGCAAATGCCGGCATACAGGCCAGGGCATCCTACATTGCAGAGGGTTTCACCGATTATATGACAAAACCCATAGACCTTGATATTTTGGCCGAAATGCTGAAAAAATATTTACCTGAGGAGTTGATAAAATATGACGAACAAGAACGCTGAAGAATACGGGGCATCCAGCATACATGTGCTGGAAGGACTTGAAGCAGTCCGTGTGCGCCCCGGTATGTACATAGGAAGCACCGGAGTAAAGGGCTTAAACCATCTGATATACGAGATAGTGGACAATTCAGTGGATGAGCATCTGGCGGGTTTTTGCGACAGGATCCATGTGACTCTGGGGAGGGACGGCTCCTGTACCGTTTCTGATAACGGACGAGGTATCCCTGTTGAAATGCACGAAAAGGGTGTGAGCGCAGAGCGTGTGGCTCTCACAGTCCTCCATGCCGGAGGAAAGTTCGACAGCTCCTCCTACAAGACCAGCGGAGGTCTTCACGGCGTGGGTTCCAGCGTTGTCAACGCCCTTTCCAGGAGCATGACCGTGACAGTAAAGCGAAACGGCGGTATCTTCAGGGATACCTATGAATACGGAAAGCCTACAACGGAGCTTATAGACGGCCTGCTGCCCCAGATAGGAAAGACCAGGGAACACGGAACTGAGACCACATTTATCCCCGATGACACGATATTTGATGTGACCAGGTTCAGGGAGGAGGAGATAAAGAGCAGACTCCATGAGACCGCATATCTGAACCCGGGTCTCACCATATATTTTAACGATCAGAGAAACGAAAATGAGGAACTCTGGGAGTCCAGGGAATACCATGAACCCGACGGTCTTAAGGGCTATGTCAAAGAACTGACCCGGGGTATGGAACCTGTCACAGAGGTTGTGACCCTTAAAGGTGAAAGCGACGGTATCCAGGCAGAGATCGCCTTTCAGTATGTAAGCGACTTTCATGAAGAAGTGCTTGGATTCTGCAACAACATATTTAACGCAGAGGGCGGGACCCATATAACCGGATTTAAGACGGTTTTCACCACCATCATAAACAATTATGCAAGACAGCTTGGGAACTTAAAGGACAAGGACAACAATTACCCCGGATCGGATGTCAGAAACGGCATGACCGCCGTTGTTTCCATAAAGCATCCGGATCCCAGATTTGAGGGACAGACCAAGACAAAGCTGGACAATCCCGACGCTTCAAAGGTTGTGTCAAAGATCGCCGGCGAGGAACTGGTGCTTTATTTTGACAGGAATCTGGAAACCCTTAAAAGCGTCATCGGCTGCGCGGAGAAATCGGCCAAGATCAGAAAGGCAGAGGAGAAGACAAGGACAAATCTTCTTTCAAAACAGAAATTTTCCTTTGATTCCAACGGGAAGCTTGCAAACTGCGGGTCCCGGGATCCGTCCAAGTGCGAGATATTCATAGTGGAGGGAGATTCCGCGGGAGGTTCTGCAAAAACAGCCAGAAACCGGGAATTCCAGGCCATACTTCCCATAAGAGGAAAGATCCTCAATGTGGAAAAGGCCAGCATCGACAAGGTGCTGGCAAATCAGGAGATCCGGGCCATGATAAACGCCTTCGGCTGCGGCTTTTCCGAGGGCTACGGCAACGATTTCGACATATCGAAGCTCAGGTATGACAAGATAATCATAATGTCCGATGCGGACGTGGACGGAGCCCATATCGCCACGCTTCTGCTGACCCTGTTCTACAGGTTCATGCCGGATCTGATCTACGAGGGACATGTTTACACCGCCATGCCTCCTCTCTACAAGGCCATGCCGAAAAAGGGAAAAGAGGAATACCTCTACGACGACAAGGCCCTGGAGAAATACAGAAAGACCCACAGCGGTCCCTTTACCCTGCAGAGATACAAAGGTCTGGGTGAGATGGATGCAGACCAGCTCTGGGAGACCACCCTGGACCCTGCCCGCAGGAGACTCAGGCTGGTGGAGATCGAGGATGCAAGGCTTGCCGGGGAGGTGACAGGACTTCTGATGGGAAGCGATGTGGGCCCGAGAAGAGAATTTATACACGAACATGCTGAGGAGGCTCTTTTAGATGTCTGATGAAATGATAATAAAAACCGAATATTCCGAGCTCATGCAGCGGTCATTTATCGACTATTCCATGAGCGTTATAGTGTCCCGCGCCATACCTGACGTCAGGGACGGGCTGAAACCGGTGCAGCGAAGGGTCCTTTACGATATGAGCACCCTCCATCTGTCCAGCGACCAGCCCTACAGGAAATGCGCCAGGATCGTGGGTGACACCATGGGTAAATACCATCCCCACGGGGATTCGTCCATTTACGATTCCCTGGTGGTCATGAGCCAGGATTTCAAAAAAGGCGCACCCCTGGTGGACGGACACGGAAACTTCGGAAATATCGAGGGTGACGGCGCTGCGGCCATGAGGTACACGGAAGCCAGGCTGCAGAAGATAACAGAGGAGACCTTTCTCAGGGACCTTGACAAGGACACAGTGGACTTTGTTCCCAATTTCGACGAAACGGAAAAGGAGCCCTCGGTCCTTCCGGTCCGCATTCCAAACATCCTGATAAACGGTTCGGAGGGCATAGCTGTGGGTATGACCACCAGCATTGCTCCCCACAATATAACAGAGGTCATCGACGCGGAGAAGGCCTTTATCGACAATCCGGAGATCACAACAAAGGAGCTGATGCGCTACATCAAGGGTCCTGATTTCCCCACAGGGGGCATCGTCTGCAACAAAGACGAGCTCGAGAATGTGTACGAGACCGGATCCGGCAAGATCAGGGTCAGGGGAAAGGTTGAAACAGAGAAGGGCAAGAACGGCCATACGAACCTGGTGGTGACCGAGATCCCCTATACCATGATAGGCGCCGGGATAGCCAAGTTCCTTTCGGATGTGGCATCCCTGGCGGAGGAAAAGAAGACCACAGACATTGTGGACATCTCAAACCAGTCGTCAAAAGAGGGCATACGCATCGTCATTGAGTTAAAGAAGGACGCCGATGTGGAGAACTTCAAGAACCTGCTTTACAAGAAGACCAGGCTTGAAGACACTTTCCCGGTTTCCGCCCTGGTTATAAATAAAAACCGTCCCGAGACCATGTCCCTCAGGGAGATAATAAAGGCCAATGTGGATTTCCAGTACGAGCTCTGCACCAGGAAGTACACGACCCTTCTGAATCAGGAGATGGAGAAGAAAGAGATCCAGGAGGGACTGATCAAGGCCTGCAATGTCATAGACCTGGTGGTGGAGATCATAATGGGCTCCCCTGACAGGAAGACCGCTTTCGACTGCCTGACCACAGGTGAGACGGAGGAAGTGAAATTCAAAAGCCGTGAATCGAAGGTCATGGCATCCCAGCTTTTATTTTCCGAGAAGCAGGCAAATGCCATACTGGATCTGAGGCTTTACAGGCTGTGCGGACTGGAAGTGAACAAACTCATAAAAGACCATGAGGAGACCATGTCCAATATATACAGGTACGAAGATATCCTGGAGCGCAGGGATTCCATGTCCCAGGTGATAGAGGCAGACCTGAACGAGTACAGAAAAAAGTTCGGAAAGCAGAGGAAAACTGAGATCACAAACGCAGAGGTGGCAGTCTACGAGGAAAAACCGCTGCCTGAGACCGATGTGTACTGCGTGGTGGACAGGTTCGGATACGTGAGGACCGTGGATGAAAATGTATATATAAAAAATACAGAGGCACTGGAAAGCGAGAACAGGTTTGTCTTCTGCTGCAGATCAAACGGCAAGGTGTGCGTATTTACATCAGCCGGAAAGCTTTACACCGTGAAGGTTGCGGATCTTCCCAACACAAAGCTCAAGGACAAGGGGATCCCCATAGACAATATAAGTGATTTTGATTCACGGACGGAGCGCATCATATATGTCACAAGCCAGATGAACCTGAATCTGTACAGATTCATATTTGTCACGAAGCTGGGACAGATCAAATCCGTCAGCGGAGGAGAGTTCGACGTCACAAGAAGGTCCATAGCGGCCACAAAAATGTCCGACGAAGACGAACTCATTTCCGTGGATACCTCATATGAGCTGGAGGATGTGGTACTCAGGTCAAAGGACGGATTTTTCCTGAGATTCCCTGTGACAGACATCCCCGAACAGAAGAAAAATGCCGCCGGAGCCCGGGGGATACACCTGCCAGACTGGGACTATGTATCGGAAGTTTATTACATCCGCGCCGGAGTTCCCGCTGTGATAGATGTGGATGGGACGGAGACAGACTTGAGGACCCTTAAACAGTCGGCCAGAGGCAGGGGCGGCAGAAAACTGAAGGACAGAAAAAAATGAGAGTGATAGCAGGCACAGCAAAAACCATGCCACTCAAGGCGCCAAAGGGTATGAACACAAGGCCTACCCAGGACAGGATAAAAGAAACCCTTTTCAATATCATTCAGAATTATGTGCCGGGATCGATCTTTCTGGACCTGTATTCGGGCAGCGGGCAGATCGGTATCGAAGCCCTTTCAAGAGGGGCGCTCCACGCTTATTTTTCCGACACGGACAGGGATGCCCTGAATGTGATACGGGATAACCTCACATTTACCAGGCTTTCCGACAAGGGAACCATATTCAGGGGGGATGCGGCATCTGCCCTGGGGAGCATACACGAAAAGCACTTTGATATCGTTTATATGGATCCCCCTTACAACAGCGGCATCGAAGAGAATGTGCTGAGAGCCCTTTCTTCGATGAAACAGGTTGATGAGGATACCATGATAATAATCGAAAACGAAAAGGATATTCCTCTTGACCGATATGAAATGCTCGGTTACAGTGTTGAGAGAGTGAAACAGTATCTCCGCAGTGAACATATATTTTTGAGGAAGAACATATGAAGGGAATGGCATTGTACCCGGGATCCTTTGACCCTGTGACTTACGGACATATCGACATCATAAAAAGAGCTGCAGAAATGTTTGAGGTGCTGACGGTTGCTGTTCTCAAAAACGATGCCAAGGCTCCGTTGTTTTCCGTTGAAGAACGTGTTAAAATATTGGAGAGAGCCACTGATGACATTCCAAATGTGAGAGTGGATTCCTTTGAAGGGCTCATGACCGATTATGCAAAGAAAGTCGGAGCTTCAGTGTGTGTCAGGGGGCTCAGGGCTATAACGGATTTTGAATTTGAACTGCAGTACGCCCAGACAAACCGTTTGCTTTCCAAAGGGATCCTGGACACCGTGTTCCTCACCACCAGTTTGGAATACGCCTATCTGTCATCTTCGACAGTTAAGGAGATAGCCCGGTTTGGCGGCGATATTTCCATGTGTG
>JAILIO010000005.1 GCA_024695225.1 Lachnospiraceae bacterium | reverse complement strand
GAACTGCTGTCAGTATATATCAGGGAATGGGCACTAAACTTATGTGTCGAATAAGAAAATGAACTGCCAGTACCATTTACATCATCCACTGAACTCACTGAACTGTCATGATCCTTCAGCATGCGGAAACTTCTCTTGGATTTCTTCAGATCGCTTGGTACAGTTATTGTTAATTTAATATCATTGTCAGATCCTGTGTTTGTGATCTGTATTTTGTTATCTCCGGCTGTAAGATATAATGTTATATCAAAATACTTTCCCTGTGTATAGCCTGAATACTTATCGCTACGATAATCATCAATTCTGCTCTTTGCACTGGAGTCAATATTATCCGAATCTCCCTCTATGTACATTATAAGCTTAAAGGTTTCCGCTTTGTTATTCTTTATAAAGCTCTTAACATCACTGTTGTTCTCATAATTATATTTAATTATCGCCTTGGCTTTATCGCTTAACCCTGATGGTTTCACCTCTATATAATCACTGTTGCTGCTACTTTGTTTATTACTGTATGTAGCGCTGTTCATACTTATATTGTCAATACTGAAAGCTGCCACATTTACCTGTATAGATGTACTTGTCGATACAGAAGACGGATTGGTAACTCCGTTTGGCAGTGTCACCTCGCCTGTAAGACTTATCGTCTGCGCGTCATCACTTGTAGTTGAATATTTGGTATACAGCTCACTTGAACTTCCGGTACTCCAGGTGACCGAGGCACTCGTAGTACTTTCTGTACCTGTAGAACTGTCTTTTATCTTTATATCAACTGTAGAAGGAAGCTTCTTGATTATATTTGCTACACTAGTACCACTGTTAACAGACACAGATGAAGGTGTAACTATGCTTTGAAAAACAAGGCCTCCAACCGGAACCGTAAGATCGACTCCGGAAAAAGTAGCTGTACTCCCCTGGGTATAGGTATAAGTCACAGGTGTACCTGTTGCACTGGCATTAACCCCATTGACTATAGCCGACAGATTCAGCGTAACACTTGTATCACTAACATCCTTTATAGTGCCTTCGGAATAATACTTCCCTGATGTTATCTTGATGTTATTCGTGTCTGAATTGGACCCTGCTGCAACAGTTACTGTATTACCTTTAGTACTGTCCATGGTAAATGTTGAGCCATCTGAATTCTTTATGCTGCTGATATCCACGTAATAATTAAGGTCATATGCGTATGCCGCTTCTGCCATTACTCCTATCGCCATGATAAATACCAGGCACAATGCAATGATCGCTGAAATCCTTTTCTTAAATCTGTTTTTGTTTTCCATAATATTTTTACTCTCCATAATAGTACCGAATCCAGTATCGGCATCATTATGTTAACACAAAGCGGTTACTGGTTTCAAGCCAATAACCGCAATTTCTATATCTTGTAAAGTACCTATATTATGGTAACTACATATGGTGCAGATTTTCAGTATACTACCTTGTTTCTTCCGGATTCTTTACCCAGATAGAGTTTTTCGTCAGCTTTTTTAATGGCTTCTTCGGTACCGAAACGGTTGCTGTACTCCTCTACTCCAAATGTCATGGTGATATTAAATTCATGTCCGAAAAATTCAAATTTATATCCCTGAACCTTTTCTCTTAACATCTCAAGCATGGCATACGCATCATCACCATTGGAATCAGAGAATACAAACAGGAATTCCTCTCCTCCCCATCTTGCCACATATCCCTTGTCACTCATAAATTTCTCAAATTCATAAGCAAGAGTCTTTAATACATAGTCTCCACAGTCATGTCCTCTGGTATCATTTACCTTCTTAAAGAAGTCTATGTCACCTATGGCTACTGTAATGACAGCATCCTGTATATGCGATATCTCCTCAAATTTCTCTCCGACCGCTCTCCTGTTCATGAGATTTGTAAGCGGATCTATTCCTGCGATATGTTTAAGCTTTTGATTATAAAGAAGCAGCTTCCTCTCATCATTTACCGTCTGTGAGCAGAGGAAATATGCTGCTATCGAAAGGCAGAGACAGAACACCAGGATATTGACTATGGTAAAGATCCTGTATTCATATGAAGTCTCTTCTATTATCATGGTCTCAGTTTTACAGAACATGGCAAGCGCCGCGATAAGCATCGAGAATATACCGCTTATCATGGTCTTCTGTTTTACGGATTTACTTGAATCATACCAGCAGGTCATTATACCCAAAAGCAGATATTCATGATAAGATGCCTTCCAGCCAAAGGCCGGCCCTATAAGATAACTCATGAAAAAAACGATGACCATAAAAGCACCGGTTATAACATAGCCATGTTTAAATTTATATGAGACCATCAGCACACCGATCAAAGCGACCGAAGCTACGAAATAATAAACATTGTATGGAAAAAGAGAACGGACCTGACAGAAGATGGCAAAAACCATGAACATCATAAAAACAATACTCACAAGAAATCTTGTAAGTATCATTACTCCGTTTGCTCTGTCCTCTCCGCTTCTGTCGCTCCTGAGGACCTCAAGAATCTGACCAAAAGGATTCACAACATCTCCCTCCGTTGTATACATTATGAATTATAACATCATAATACACGAACGTCTAATAGATTTTGTACCTTTTATTGTGCCGTGTTTGTGGTATAATCTAAAGGTTTATTGAAAATGTATTTATAAAAAAACACACTAAATCATCAGAAAGGCTAATCATGA
>JAILIO010000001.1 GCA_024695225.1 Lachnospiraceae bacterium | reverse complement strand
TGAGATAATCGTCCAGATAGATGGCAGGTCCCACGCTCTCATTCTTTTTGCGGATCACAAGACCGCGTCTGACTCTGCCCCCAAGTTTTCTCACATCCGTGAGGGCCACGTCATAATCATTCCCAAAATAAGCCTCTGTAGCCGCCAGTGTCTTTCCTTCAAAAACATTCATATCCATAAATACAGCTCCTCTCTGCTCTCCGGGCTGATGGGGCTGTTGTTTGTTTCGGGCTTGTTTTCCTGCTGCAGGGTTTGTTTCCTGTTTCGGGCTTGTTTCCTGTTTCGGGCGCGTTTTCCGGGCAAAAAAAGAAGACAGCCCTCAAGCTGTCTTCCGGGATTTCAAGAGATACAGATGATCAGACTCTGGACAGATACTCTCCTGTCCTGGTATCGATCTTGATCTTCTCTCCTCTGTCTACGAACAGCGGCACATTCACCTGTGCTCCGGTCTCCACCGTTGCAGGCTTCGTGGCTCCTGTTGCAGTGTCACCCTTGAATCCGGGCTCTGTGTCTGTGACTTCCAGTTCCACGAAAAGAGGAGGCTCGATGGTGAAAACCTCTCCGTTGTAAGAACATATCTTCACCATCTCATTCTCTTTCACAAACTTCAGAGAATCGCCAACAAGGTCCTTGCCGACTGCGATCTGCTCATAATTCTCCGTGTCCATGAAATTGAAAAGATCTCCGTCTGAATAAAGATACTGCATATCTTTTCTGTCTATACGCGCCTGGGGAAATTTCTCCGTAGGCCTGAACGTGCGCTCAACCACACCGCCGTTAATGATATCCTTGAGCTTTGTCCTTACAAAGGCCGCTCCTTTGCCGGGCTTCACGTGCTGGAATTCGAGGATCTGATAAACATTCCCCTCGATCTCGATAGTTACGCCGTTCCTGAATTCACCTGCTGATAGCATACAATAACCTCCTGCTGAAAAAAACGAACAACGGTAGTTTACAATACAGACTTTTTTCTGTCAATGATTTTCAATATCTCATCTATGGCGTCCAGATATCCGGGAAGACCCTGGCCTATTATGGAACCGTCGCAAACCTCCCGGGTGACTGAGTTCTTCCTGAAATCCTCTCTGGTCCTGATATCGGAAATATGTATCTCTATCTTTGGGATCTTCTCCAGGGACGCAAGGGCATCTCTTATGGCATAACTGTAATGGGAATAAGCCCCGGGATTTATGACTATACCCTCAGTGCCGTCGAAATAGGAATCCTGCAGCCTGTCTATTATGGCACCCTCGTGATTGCTCTGGAAAACTTCGATGGTGACGCCGGTTTCCCTGCCTTTTTCCGCGATCATGCTGAGCAGATAGTCATAATTCTGATCGCCGTATACTCCCTTTTCACGTATTCCGAGGAAATTTATATTGGGACCGTTGATGACCAGTATCTTTGCTCTTTTCGGTGCATCATCCACGACATCCGCAGGCTTTAGATCTGCTGACTCCTGATCCGCAGGCTTCTGATCTCCGGGCTTCTTCTCCGCAGCCCCCTGTTCCGAAAACCTCTGTTCCGCAGGCTTCTGATCTCCGGGCTTCTGATCCGCAAACCTCTGATCCGCAAACCTCTGATCCGCAGGCTTCTGTTCCGCAGGCCGGTCAGAATTTCTGACATACCCCTTTCTTTCGCCTGTAATCTCATCAAGTATTTCCTCAAGTCCCTTTCCATCGCACTCTACAACGATATCTGCATTGGACTCGTATATCCCCTCTCTCTCCCTGAGCATGGCTGTGATCTTCTCAAGTGAAGCATCCTTTGCCAGGAGAGGTCTCTTCGTATCCCCCTTAAGCCTTTCATAAACCGTCTCGGGGCTGCATTTCAGGTATACCACCGTGCCTATCCTGTGCATAAGTTCCCTGTTCTCTTCCCGGACAGGCATGCCGCCTCCCGTGGACAGGATAAACCTTCCCTTTTCCTTCTGAAGTATTTCCCGGAGGCATTCCGTCTCCATATCCCTGAAAGCATTTTCCCCTTCATCTGCGAAGATCTCATTTATGGTCTTTCCTGCGCGTCTTTCAATGATGCTGTCCGTATCCATAAAGGGAGCCCTTATCCTGTAGGACATTTTCCTGCCCACACTGCTCTTTCCACTGCCCATATATCCGGTCAAAACATATCTGAAAGCCATTTCATGTATCCTCCCTGTCAGTTCTCATTTATCTTTAAAAGCACTTCGTCGTATACCCTTCGGGCTGTCTCCTCATCCACGCTGTGGCCTGTCCAGAGCTCGTATGCGGAAACCGCCTGCCACACCAGCATCCACAGGCCATTATAAGCCTTCGCCCCTCTTTCCTTTGCAAGCCTCATGAACTTGGTCTCCGCAGGAGTGTAAATAAGGTCAAACACCGTATCTGCCCTTCCCAGTATCCCTTCATCCTCCACCGGGGAGGAATCTATATCCGGAGAAAGACCTACTGAAGTTGCCTGTACCGCGATCATTCCCGAACCGGGAAGCCCGGATACATCGTCCAGGGCATGGCCGGAGCACAGGGACATCTCCATGCTCTTATTTACATCCTCCGCAAGGGCAACCCCCTTCTCAACGGACCTGTTCATGATATATATGTGGGAGGCTTTGCCTTCAGCGCACACGAAAGCCGCAGCCCTGGCTCCTCCCCCGGCCCCGATGATCATCACATCCCGGCCTTCTGTGTCAATGCCGTACTGTCCAAATGCCCTTCTGAGACCTATGACATCCGTATTGTAGCCCTTATATCCCCCGTTTTCCTGCGGTACCAGGGTATTCACCGCTCCAACCTTTTCAGCCCCCGGATCCAGAGAAACCAAAAACGGGATCACCGCTTTCTTATGCGGCACAGTCACGTTCATACCGCATATGCCAAGGGCCTCCGCACCTCTGACTGCCTCACCCACACTTCCCGGTTTCACCGGAAATGTGACATAGGCAATGTCATCTCCCGCGGCCTCAGCCAGTTTTCCCTGTATAAACGGTGACATGGAGTGGGCGACAGGATATCCCATCAGACCGCACACCCTGGTTTTCCCTGAGATCATTTAAGCCTCCTCTTCAAAAGATCCTTGTCATAAAAATACAGCACCGGTTTTTCCAGATACCTCTTAAGCACTATCTGTATCTCCTCCCTGGGGTCAATGGGATCCACCAGAGCTGTCTCGATCCCTATGCGCTTTGCCCCCCACACATCAGTGAATATCTGATCTCCCACATAGAGTATCCTGCTGAGGTCGAGTCCCATAAGCTTTGCTGCCTCGAGATACCCTTTTCCCAAGGGTTTACCTGCCTTGTACACAAAGTGATCCATACCGGAATCTGTGGCAAAGCTTTCCACTCTCTCCCTTTTGTTATTGGATACCACAGCGCATTCAAAACCTGCTGCATGGAGATACCCCACCAGATTCACAGCTCTTTTATCCGCAGGAGCGCCGTGCATCACCAGGGTATTGTCGATATCAAATATTATGCCCCTTTTGCCCTTTCTGTAAAATTCCCTGTAATCTATATCATAGGCAGAAGCATATCTGTGATCGGGATAAAAAATCTCTAAAATGCTCATAAGTTAATCATAAAAAAAGTGCCTGCCCTTGGCAAGCACTTTTTGTATCTTAATTTTCAAAAGATCATTTCAGGAGCACGGTGCCATCGGCATCATCCACGAAAACACCGCCGTTCTCGGGCTGCGCGCTGGCTACGGGAGTCCCCACAAATCTTCTGTAATCTGCCAGGATGCTGTCCCTGTTCATATTGGAAATTGCTTTCTGCATATCCAGATTCTGGAGAGGACTCTCAGAACCTATGTATGAGAAATCATCGTTCTTGTTGAATGTAAGCGAAACAGAGTTGGGATCTGTGGCCTTGGGAGCCTGGTTTTTGACCTCAACTGTTTCCTTGGGAGCTGCCTGAGCGGAAGTGACTTCCTGTTTGCTTCCGGTCTCTTCCTGACCGCCCTGAGCCGTCTTTCCGACATAGGGTATATCCCTTACACCATAACGGCTGTTTATGAAGTTGTAAGAATCGATAGGTGTGATCTTCATAAGTATTCTCCGTCCTTTGTACTAATAATATCGGACGTTCTTCCAAAAACTTAACAACCATAAATAATCTTTTATTCCCTTTTCTTCACTTTTCGGGAACACCATTACACTTTACAACGGTTTACATAATTAGTCAACCGCGGCCAGCAGTTTTTTTGTATATTCATGTGCGGGAGCTTCATATACATGGTCCGTATCTCCCTGCTCCACTATGACGCCGTCCTTCATTATCATGACACTGTCGCAAAGGCTGTAGACAACCCTGAGATCGTGGGATATAAATAAGACCGTGAGAGAGTATTTCTCCTTAAGTTCCCTGATCAGCTCCAGTATCTGTCTCTGAACCGTCACATCCAGAGCGGAAACAGGCTCATCCGCTATGACCAGTTTAGGTGTCTGCATAAGAGCGCTTGCTATGGACACTCTCTGTCTCTGTCCGCCGGACAGCTGATCCGGATATCTGGAATACATATCCTCCGAAAGTCCCACTGTCTTCAGCATCTCATTCACTCTTTCCCTGCGGACCTCCCTGTCCACCCGGGACCTGAGCCGCAAAGGTTCCTCCAGGATCCACCCGATGGTCCTGGCAGGATTCAGGGAGGAATATGGATCCTGGAATATCATCTGAGGATAGGGATCGTGGATGTCAAAGGTACCTTCAGTGTCTTTATTTATACCCAAAAGGGCTTTCCCAAGGGTTGTCTTTCCGGATCCCGATTCCCCCACAAGTCCCATTATCTCTCCCTGCCTTATGGAAAATGAAGCATCCTGCACGATGCATCGTCTGCCCCTTCCATTCCCCACAAAAACATTCAGTTTCTCTGCCCTTGCTATCTCGCTGTCGCTCTCGATATCCTCTGATCTGTAATATCTGACGCCCTTTTTCGGTATGGCATTCATTAGAGACACAGTGTAATCCTCCCGGGGATGGAGATACACCTGTTCCGAACTGCCCCTTTCCACCACGGAACCCTTCTTCATCACCATGACCTCTTTGCAGAGCTGCTTTACAAGGCTCATATCGTGGGAAATAAACAGGATCGCAGTTCCTTTTTCACTGTTTATCCGGCGGAGCAGTTTTATTATCTGGGCCTGTACCGTCACATCCAGGGCAGTTGTGGGTTCATCGGCTATGAGTATCCTGGGTTCAGTGATCACAGCCGCAGCGATCATGGCTCTCTGTCTCATTCCGCCGGACAGCTCATGGGGATAGAGCATGTATACCCTCTCCTGGTTCTCCAGCCCCACAGCAGTCATGGCTTCAAGGGCCGCTGCTTTCTTTTCCTCTGCGGTCATCTCGGGCCTGTGGACTCCCAGTCCCTCTTCCACCTGAAAGCCTATCCTGAGTCTGGGGTCAAAGGAAGTCATGGGTTCCTGAAATATCATGGATATGTCATCTCCCTGAAAAGACCTGAGTTCTTCGCGGGGTATGGTCAGAAGATCCCTGCCCTTGTACTCTATCTTTCCGGATTTCCGCATATCGTGCCGGTTCAAAAGCCCTGCTATGGCCAGGGCTGTCATGGATTTCCCGGAACCGGATTCCCCGACTATACCCAGGATCCCACCTTCCTCCAGGTTGAAGGATACATCCTTAACCACCTTCTCCGGGCCTTCATGATCCAGAAATTCTATATTCAGTTTTTCCACGTTCAATATGTTCATTCGTAAGAAGCCCTGCTCATAAGTCCCAGCCCAAGCACCATCAGTATGATCACAAGTCCCGGAAACAGCGCATACCCAGGCGCCACACGTATATAACTCTGCGCCTCGGAAAGCATCCTCCCAAGACTTGCCGCAGGGGGCTGCACCCCTATCCCCAAAAAGCTCATGCCGGCTTCCGCAAGAACGGCGTTGTTGAAACCTATTATCACCGACTGCAAAAGCACAGGCCAGGCATTTGGAAGAATGTGAAAGAATATGATCCTGAAATTCCCCGCCCCCTGCAGTCTGGCCGCCGCCACATAGTCAAGGGAACGGTTCCTGAGAAACTCCGATCGCACCATCCTGGCAAAACTGGGGATAAAAGCCACCCCGAGAGCCACTATCAATATGACATCGCTGCTCCCGAACAAACTCACAAACACAAGGGCGATCAGGACAGCCGGAAATGCAAACAGCACATCGTTTATCCTCATGACCACAGTGTCAAATATACCGCCGAAATAACCGGTGAGGGAACCTATTATCACGCCTCCTGCGCACCCTATAAATACTGTGCCCACCGCAACTATCATAGTGGTCCTGAGGCCGTAGAGCACCCTTGAAAAAATATCCCTGCCGAAGTTGTCACATCCCATTATGTGTGAGAGGGAAACTCCGGAAAATTTAAGTCCCCTGTTCATCTCTTCCGGATCCCAGGGTGTGATAAAGGGCCCCGCTATGGCCAGGAACACCATCACTCCCGTGATCACAAGCCCTGCCCTGAAGCTTTTATTTTTCATCAGCTTTTTCATTCTCTGATCCTCGGGTCAAGAGCCATGGCGGACAGGTCGGAGACCGTATCCCCAATGACCGCGGCAGCAGCCACAAACATCAGTATCGCCAGCACCACAGGGTAATCCCTTCCCTCTATGGAAGTCATCAGTATCCTGCCTACCCCGGGAATATTAAAGACCTGCTCCGTGATTATGCTTCCTGCGATCAGGTCCACAAACTGCATGGCGTAGAATGTGACCGCAGGTATCAGTGCATTCCAGAATACATGCCTGTAAAGCACTGTGGTGCCCCTCTCCCCTCTGGAATAGGCGGTCCTCACATAATCTTTTCCTGATTCGCTCATTATGGATGACTTCAGAAGCCTGACACAGACAGCGATCTTCGGCAGGGCCACCGCCACCGCCGGAAAAATCATGTAATAAATAAACCCGCCGGGATCGTCAGAAAAAGACACATACCCGCCGGGCACAAAAACTCTCAGCACTATGCCGAAAACATAAGAGATCAGGATCCCTGCAAAGAAAGACGGCACGCTCATAAGCACCTGATTGACGCCGGATATGAACCTGTCCGCCCTGCCACCGTCATTTTTGGCGCAGTAAACCGCCATGGGAAGCGAAACAGCTGTCATTATGATAAAAGACAATACCGCGAGATAAAGTGTCACCGGCATCTTAGAACCTATGACCGACATCACCGGTCTGGAATAGGTATAAGAAACCCCCATATCCCCCACAAAAAAGTCCTTAAGCCAGTCAAAATACCTGACAATGAAAGGCCGGTCCAGCCCCATACTGTGCCTCAAAGCTTCCACAGCCGCAGGGGTGGCATTGGTCTTAAGCCTCATCACAGCGGGATCTCCCGGGATCACGGCAAAAGCCGCAAACCCCAGAAAACTCACCGCGAAAAGGGTTATCACCATGGAACCCAGTTTTTTCAGAACATTTTTCAATGGATCACCGGTCCGGTTTTATGGCGGCTATATCCTGGACATACAGGGGGTAGAACTTATAACCGCTGTATCCTTTCCTTATGACAACGAATTCGGGCATATCCTGAATGTACACATTTGCAGCCTTATCTGAAAGGATCTTTTCACATTCTTTAAAGTACTGTGTCCTGGTTTCGTCATCCGTCTCACTCATAGCCTTGTCGTAAGCTGCATCGTAATCCGCATCCGAGAAATTCACAAAATTGTTGCCCGCATCAGAACGGAACCTGGAGAGGAGGGATGATGCGGTCAGATTTGAGGCGTCGACACCGATGACAGTGGCCTCATAATTTCTTGCGGTATATACGTCCGTAAGCCAGGTTCCCCACTCAACCTCTTTTATCTTCGCATCTATGCCAACCTTCTCGAGCTGCTTTGAGATCACCACCGCTGTATCCACATGCTGTGTATAATTGGATGGCACCGTTATGGTAAATGAGAACCCGTCGGGATAACCCGCTTCCTTAAGCAGGGATTTTGACTTCTCTGTGTCTGTCTTGTAGGCATCCGAAAGCTCCGGCATGTAATATTTTGAGAACGAAGGGAACATGCTGCTGCCGATGATGGTGCCCTTACCGTCGGAGACATAGTCCAGGATCTCCTGCCGGTCAACGGCATAGCACAGAGCCTGTCTCACCTTTTCGTCGTCGAAGGGTTTCTTGTCATTGTTCAGATAAAGGGCCTGCACCAGATTCATGGTGCCTTCCAAAACCTGGAAATCAGGGTTTGCGGAAAGTGTATCCGCCTGATCCGAAAGGACTCTGGCGTACATATCCACAGCGCCTCCTTCCAGATCTGTGACGACGGTGTCAGTACCGGATACGATCTTGAAAGTAACGTTTTTGATCTCCGGCTTTTCTCCCCAGTAGCCGTCGTAACGCTTAAGCACCAGTTTGTCCTGGGGCGTATAGGACTCAAACATATATGGACCGGTGCCCATGGGAACCGCATCCTCCTGATCGGCTGTAGCCTCCTGCAGTATGGCACAGGTCATATATGCCGGAAAATCCGTATCAGCCTGTTTGAGTGTCACCGTCACCTTTGACTGCGCTTCATCGGTCTCAACTGATGCGATATTTGAGAACTCCGGCACAAGAGGCTGTCCGTCCGCATTGGGGGCAGCGCATCTGTCCAGAGAAAACTTTACATCCGACACTGTGACTTCCGCGTCGTTGTGGAACTTCACACCCGGCCTCAACACAAATTCATAGACTCTGCCGCCTTCCTTCTCCGTCATCTCCTGAGCCACCGCCGGTACAAGATTTCCTTCACTGTCAGGCTTCAACAGCCCTTCATACATGTTGAAGAGCACCTCTTTCGTTCCTGCGGCAGTCGCCATATGAGGGTCGAGACTGTCCAGGTCCTGGGGTATGCCCACAGTAAAGTTTTCAGAAACCCCGCTTTTTTTGCTGCCTGCGCATCCGCACATGCCAGCAGCAAGCGCAGCTGTCAGGAGGATGGAGATAGCCTTTTTCAAAACCATTCCTTTTCTCATTTTTTCCTCCTTATAAATTTCCGGGCTCTCGAGTATACTCAAGGGCCCGGAATAATCATTTCCCTATGATCAAAGATCCTCCGCAAAGCGGAAAAAGTCAACCGGACGAGAGCATAGCCTTGAGTTCATCCATAAACTCATCGGCGTCCTTAAACTCCCTGTAGACTGATGCAAACCTTACATAGGCAACTGCATCAAGATCTTTGAGTTTTCGCATCACAAGCTCACCTATGGCCTGAGTCTGAACTTCCTTCGAATCCCTGGTGAATATCTCAGTCTCCACGGCATCCACAAGGGAAGTGATCTGATCCGCACTTATAGGCCGCTTATGACAGGCTAAAAGAACTCCGTCCTCGATCTTCTTTCTGTCATAAGTTTCCCGATTGTTATCTTTTTTTATGACGATAAGAGGGATGGTCTCGATCTTCTCGTAGGTTGTGAACCTTTTGCTGCAGCTGTCACAGACCCTGCGCCTGCGGATGGAATTGTTGTCATCAGCCGGGCGTGAATCGATAACCCTCGTATCTTCATATCCGCAAAATGGGCACTTCATATTTCACTCACTTCTTAGGGCTCTGAAGGAATCCGGGTATATCCAGCGGTTTTTCCTTTACAGTGCTCTTAATCTCAACATTCTGTCCAAGAGAAGAAAGGTTTCTCGGCATCTGGGAGGTGCCGTATCCGGGTGCCACCGGTCTTCCGTCAAGCCTTCCCGTGACGCCGGGTCTGACTCCCAGATTGGGATTGCCCTGCATGGAAGAAGGGGTGATAAAACCTTTCTGGGCAAGGTTCGTAGGCATCACTCTGGAATTGCCCTGATCGCCGTTGTCCTCACTTATACCTGTGGCCACTATTGTGATGGTGCAGGAATCATTCTGATCGGTGTCATCATAACAACCCATTATGATGTTCACATTGTCTCCGGTCCTCTCTCTCACATATTCGGATACATCCATGGTATCCTGCATGCCAACATCACCGGAAAGACTGATTATCATATCGGTGGCTCCCTCAATGCTGGTTTCGATGAGCGGGCTGTCCACAGCCGCCCTCACAGCATCCTGAGCCTTATTTTCACCTTTTCCGACACCGATACCTATGTGGGCTATTCCCTTATCCTTCATGACAGTCTGTACATCGGCAAAATCAAGGTTAATAAGCCCGGTCTTGTTTATCATGTCCGTGATACCCTGAACGGACTGCTGAAGCACCTCATCCGCCTTTTTGAAAGCATCGCGCATGGATGCTCTCCTGTCCACCACCTGCAAAAGCCGGTCATTGGGAATGACGATGAGAGTGTCCACATTCTCTTTAAGTTTCTTTAGACCCATTTCGGCAAAGGCAGCCCTGGGCTTACCCTCCATAGAGAAGGGCTTTGTGACCACAGCAACCGTAAGTATCCCCATATCCTTGGATATCTTTGCCACGACAGGGGTTCCTCCGGTGCCGGTACCGCCGCCCATTCCGCAGGTGACGATCACCATATCGGCTCCTTTGAGAGCATTGGTTATCTCTTCAGAAGACTCCTCCGCTGCCTTTTCACCTATCTCAGGTTTTGCTCCGGCGCCTCGTCCGCCGGTGAGTTTCACACCTATCTGGAGCAACTTGGGAGCTCTGCAGGTGGAAAGCTGCTGTTTATCGGTATTGACCGCGATCAGCTCCACACTTGTGATATTCTCATCGATCATGCGCTCGATGGCGTTATTTCCTGCGCCTCCGACGCCTACAACCACTATCTTGGCAGCGACTTCAGACTCATTCGATTTAATCTCAATCAACGTTCTTACCTCCCGGGAATAAGCTCAAAAAAACACACGCAACTAATAATATATTGTATTCGAAAAAAAAACAAGTATCACTTATCCTGACTTGAAGGTCACGGTATTTCCGTCCTGATAGTCCGCCAGATCCAGAGTACCCTTCTGTCCTTCCAGTTTTGGCAATATGCCTGTGAGAGCCATCACCTTTTCATTTATGTTCGAGTCTCCGCCCAGAAGCACATGAACATCCCCGAAATATATATCCATATTGTAATCCTCATCAAAGCTGAGTTTATCTGCTTTAAGAGAGTATTTGTCCAGCAGCTGGGTCATGGACAGCACCTCCGGGAATACAGAATCGTTTTCAACCGGCAATTTCTCATACACCACCACATGATCAAAGGTGAGTCCGGTGATCTCGGGTATTCCGGGGATCTTTCTGTCAGATGCCTCGACCACCACCCCGTCCCTGTCGAAATACATGTATTTCCCCAGGTATGTCACATACCCGGCCAGGCTTTTTTCGTAAACCTTGACCCTTATGGTGTCCGGCGACTCTATGGAAACACTCATGGTCTCGATGAAGGGAATATCCTTTATCTCCCGGTTCCTGTACTTGAAGAAAAGCCAGATGGAACTGTCTCCCGGCGTCTCCGAAAGTATCATATCCGCTATCTGCTCATCGGAATAATGGGTGTTGCCGTCGACAAAAACATTTTTCACCGTAAAATGTCTGTAGACAAAAATGCCTCCTGCCGTAAGTACAAGCAAAGAAGCTGCTATCAAAATCGGTTTCAGATATTTTCTGAGACGTTCCTTCATCTATCCTACAGATCCTGTATATATATACCTCTTCCCACCGACAGGACCAGTCCAACCTCCATCAGCATACAGACCAGAGCGCTTCCACCGTAACTGATAAAGGGAAGTGATATTCCTGTGTTGGGCATTACATTAGTCACAACTGCAATGTTTAATATGACCTGGATTGACACATGAGCCATGACGCCAACCACGATCATGCCGCCGTACAGATCCGATGAACTGTCTGCTATTACCATAAAGCGCCATATCATTATGACAAACATGGAAATAACAGCCAATGCGCCAACCAATCCAAGTTCCTCACATATTATGGAGAAAATCATATCATTTTGCGCCTCAGGAATAAAGCCTAATTTTTGTACACTCTGTCCCAGCCCTTTTCCGAACAGGCCTCCGCTGCCTATGGCATAAAGGGCCTGAAGTGTCTGAAAGCCCTTGCCGCTGGCATATGACGCAGGATCCATCCATGCCCGGATCCTCTCAAGTCTCCATGCCCCGGAACCCTCAGGGGTGTTCATGACCACCAGCACTGCCACGAGGGCTACCACCGCAACAAAGCCCACTATCAAAGCAAATCTCTTATAATCCGGGGCTGCCACAAAGAGCATCAGGAAGGATATCCCGAAAACTATGACAGCCGAACTCATATTGTCAGTTATACCCCTTATGAGCAGAGCGGGTATCAGCCCTGTCAGAAGGACCAAAGCAAAACCACGCCCTGTTCTGAGCCTTTTGCCCCCCAGCCTCACTATCAGTCCCGCAGTGAACAGGATCACAGCTATCTTCATGATCTCCGCAGGCTGCACCGATATACCGGCCACCCTGAACCACCTCTTCGCTCCGTTGGCCTCATGTCCGAAGGGAATTATCAAAAAGATCAGAACATAGGAGACTGCATAGATAGGAAAGGCAACTCTCTCCCAAAAATGATATGGCAGCATGGCCACTATCACCATGGCCACTATACCAAGAGCCGCGGCCAGCATCTGTTTTCTGAGATAATAGGAGGAATCCCCAAATTGAACGCTGGCTTCATAGGAACTTGTGGAATAGATCATGACC
The DNA here is from genome assembly GCA_024695225.1 of Lachnospiraceae bacterium. Taxonomy (GTDB): domain Bacteria; phylum Bacillota; class Clostridia; order Lachnospirales; family Lachnospiraceae; genus JAEELB01. The sequence goes on along the minus strand of JAILIO010000001.1, from coordinate 8,279 downwards.
AGTCCAAAGCCTGTCAGAAATAAAACAGCCACCACAAGAGTGTAATCCACAAAAGCCCTGCGTTCAGCCTGTTCCCTGTTTACCCGCCGGTTTCCCGCTCTCCTGCCCCGGACCGCATCTCTTCCCGTCCGCGAATTTATCCTGCTCACATTTGTGTTCGGCATTTATATGATCCTCACCATGCGGCAGCGGCTGCCAGCAGGCAGGCCAATGCGCTTACGACGGTGAAAACCGTCACAACCCTGGTCTCCGACCATCCGCCAAGTTCAAAATGATGATGTATGGGAGCCATCCTGAAAAACCGCTTTCCCTTTGTCTTCTTAAAATATAACACCTGTATCATAACAGACAAAACCTCTATAAGATAAATAACGCCGAATATGGGTATGTACAAAGTCATCCCGCAGCTGACCGCCACCCCTGCGACGAAACCACCTGCGGCGAGAGACCCTGTATCTCCCATAAATACTGCAGCCGGATGGGCATTGAACAAAAGGAAACCCATAAAAGCTCCTGCAAAGGCACAGCATAAGATCCCGGTCCCGCTTCCCGTAACATTTGATATGTAATAAAGGAACAGGGCTACAGGTATGGTGACCGAAGACAACAGTCCATCCACACCGTCTGTGAAATTCGTCCCGTTGGTAGTGCCCAGCACTGCCAGGAAAATAAGGACTGCTCCGCTTATGGTACCCAGTTCAAATGAATTGCCGCCTGTAAAGGGTATGGTGAAGGACAGATCATAGCCCTCCTGCAGGAGCATGATATAAAAAACAATCGTTATCACCAACTGCATAGCCAGTTTCTGCCATGCCCTGAGCCCCAGGGAACGTCTCATTCTGGCTTTTATAAAATCATCCACGAAACCGGTGATGCCAAACCCCATGGCGAGGACCAGCGCCGGTCTCATGCCGCTTTCCCTGAATCCGAAGGCCAGAGATGCCACCAGCACTCCCGCCAGTATGGCTATGCCTCCCATGGTGGGTGTTCCGGTCTTCTTTTTATGGCTTTCCGGCCCGTCATCCCTCTCTGTCTGTCTGACTTTTTCAGCCCTCAGCACAGGCAGCAGAAACTTTTCAAATATAGCTGTCAAACCAAAGGCTGCGATAGTCACAGCCGCTGTCATCTGAATGGACAGATCGTTCATCCCACTGCCTCCTGACCATTTTCCTGTGCCCCTTCCTGACCCTGGGAATTTCCTTCCTGAGGTTCTGCAGGCACTATATCTTCCACATTGAGAGTGGGGACGCCGACGGAATGCCCGGTTTCCGGATCCACAAGCGCTCCCGTATCAGGATCTACAGCATAACCCGTAGCCGGATCTATGTCAAAATCCTTCCAGGGTTCATCCGGGACCACCTCTTCCTGCACAGGGGTTTCAGGTGTCTGTTCAACCGTGTTCCCGGAGCTTTTATTGTCTTTCTTTTGTGAGGCAGAACTTCCGGAAGCTGCTTCCTGCACCTGCTGTTCCTGCTCCTGTGCGGTTTCCGTCTCTGTCTCAGGCATATCCACACTCCTGCCGTCTCCGTATATGGGAGATATACCTTCTTCGGCAAGAGCTGCTTTCTCATCTTCTGTCAGTTCTTCAGTCATATATATGCCCAGATATGGCAGCACTTCCTGCAGGACTGATCTCACTATCCTGGTGGCAAACTTTGCGTCATCCTGAACATAGGCGTTTGGTCTGTCCACCACCACATATATCGCGATCTCCGGGTCATCTGCCGGAGCATAGCCCATAAATGAGAGCACATATTCACCGTTTCCTCTGGGAAGAGTCTCCGCGGTTCCCGTCTTCCCGCCTATGGCATATCCATAGGGGCGGGCAGTCTTTCCTGTTCCGTTCTCACCGAACACCACCTGGTAAAGGCAGTCCCTTATGTATGCGCTGGTAGTCTTTGATATGGTCTGCTTCACTATCCTGGGCTGCATGTTTTCAATGGTCGCTCCGTCGGAAGTGGCTATCCTGTCCGCAAGCATGGGCTGATACAGGTTCCCTCCGTTTACCAGGGAACAAAAGCCCGTGATCATCTGGATCATTGTCACATTAAAGCCCTGTCCGAAGGAGTTGGTGGCCAGTTCCGTGCGTCCTATGGTGTCCGCGCTGTACACAAGCCCCGCCGTTCTGGCTTCACCTGCCAGGTCCACATTTGTCTTGAGTCCGAAACCGAATATATCCTGATATTTGGTGAACTGTTCAGCGCCCTCTGCGAAAGCGATCTGCATGAGACATACATTGCAGGACCTTTCAAGAGCCTGGGACACATTTAATATCCCATCGCCGTATACATTGTGGCAGTAGATCTCATAATCCCCCACCTCCAGAAAGCCTTCGCAATTGTATGCTTCGTCACCGTTTATGGCGCCGCAGTCTATGGCCGAAGCGACAGTGAAAGGTTTGGCGACAGATCCCGGCTCATAGGTGGAACTGATACAGAAGTTTTTCCATATGGCGTTGTAGTTTTGATACAGGGTTTCCGAATCCATCATTTCAAGGGATTCTCTCGTCACATATTTAGGGGCTATATATCCGGTGGTAATGTAGTCTGCATCACCCACCTTCACTATCTGTCCTGCGCTATATACTCCCGACTGAAGCGGATTTTCGGTTCCCGATAAGCCCTCGGGGACAACTCCTTCAGTAACTGTGCCGGCAGGCTGGCCGGAAGGGATCTGATAAGCGCTGTTTCCATTCAGCAGCCCGGCAACTCCCACTCCCGCCGTGGGATCCGGATTTTCTGAAACATTTGCGTTTTCATTTGCAGAAGCATCTCCTTCACGGACAGATCCCCCGGATGCTCCTTCCTCACCGCTTTCGGTCTCAGTCTCAGTCTCACCCTTTTCATCGCTGCTCTCAGAGGAGGCAGTTTCCTTCTCACTCTCCCCGGATCCGGCGTCTGCAGGCACGGGCTGGTCCAGGCGGCGAAGCATTTCCGACTCACCATCGGTCTTATTTCCCAGATGGTCCACCTCCCTCATGCCGATCATGCGCTCGGTATTTCTGGGTTCGCTGGGATCGTAAAAGGGGTAGTCTGCCATGGCCAGCACCTTCCCCGAATCCACTTCCATGATGATACAACCCACATTCTCAGCTCCGTTTCCGGTGTGGGCTTTATCCCTGTACTCCTCGTTAAACTCGGTCAGTTTCTCCTCAACGATGGTCTGAACTCCGCTGTCGATGGTGGAACAGACTGTATAGCCGTCCTTTGCGGCTATGGTGGTCCTTTCCAGATTGGAGTCAGCATTCTGATAACCGTATTCACGGCCATTGGTGCCGGAAAGCACAGAATTGTAATACTCTTCAATACCGCCGGTGCCGCTGTTGTCACTTGTGGTAAATCCGGTGACGCTGGAGGCCAGGGTGCCGTTCGGATATTGACGCTTATACTGTTCCTCAAACCAGATCCCCTTGATGTCGGGATATGTGGCCGGATCGTTCAGCTTGTCCCTGAAGGAAGATATCTCTTCATAGGTCAGATTTTTGGCCAGGATATAATATCTGGATTCAGGGTGGTCAATGGCATAAGATTTTATGGAACCTGTATCCATTTTCAGATCTGCCTTGAGAGCCGCCATTGTAGGTTCCATATATTTTTCGTCCTGAAGGAGGGCGTTGCTGTCCAGGATCACGTTGTAGACTTTCTCACTGGTGGCCAGGACCATGTCGTTTCTGTCCAGTATGAGGCCGCGACGGTACGGGATCGTCACCGAGTCATACTGCTGCTGGTTCAGAACCTGTTTCTTGTACGCCTCGCCGTTGGTCTTTCCGATAACAAACAGCCTGACGCCCAAGCCCACAAAAGCCGCCAGTACCAAAAAGAACAGCACCAGCAGCTTCTTTTGCATTCTACTTGTAAATTTTAAGGGTTTGGATTGTCTTCTCACTTCTTCTTTTTATCAGGGAGCTCCGTGATCTGATGTACATAGTCGCTCTTGTCGCCGGAGAACATCTGTATCTGCCCCTGACCGGCATAACTCATGTTCAGTTCGTTTTCAGCAACCCTTCTGATCTCACTTAAGTCAACCCTGGTTGTCAGTCTCTCATACTTCTCATCATTTTCCAGTTTCAGGGAATTCAGATCAGTTTTAAGGGATGCGATGGTCTGTGTCCTGGATACGATATCGGCTCTCAGATCCAAGTATCCTATTAATACCATACTCATCACAAAGAATGCAACACCGATAAAAAGCACATACCCAAAGGAAACCCTGCTTGCCCTTTCCCTGTTCCTCCTGACACGCTCCTGTTCACGAGCCTGTTTCCGTATATCTTCAACTATCTCCTCCCGCGTAGGAACAGGAGAAAGGACATTGTTACCCTGAACATACACATACTCTCTCTGTCTGCTTTGTTTTCTTCTACCGGCCATATTTAACCGCCTTTCGATCAATCTGCTTCCAACTTTTTCTTTTCGAAGATCCTGAGCTTTGCGCTGTGAGCCCTGGGATTCTCCTCCAGTTCCTTCTCCCCGGCGATGATCGGTTTTCTGGTGATCACCTTTCCGAGACTTTTCCTCCCGCATACACACACCGGGAAGGAGGGGGGACATACACACGGATTCTCCGCTGTCTTCATGGCATTCTTCACGATCCTGTCTTCCAGTGAATGGAATGTGATCACACAGAGCCTGCCTCCCGGTGAGAGCATTTCAATAAATCCCGGCAATGAATCTGAAATGTTGTCCAGTTCCGAATTCACCGCTATCCTTAACGCCTGAAAGGTTCTCTGGGAAGGATTTGTGCCCCTTTCCCTCATGGACATCCTGACGGTTTTCTCAATGATCCCTGTCAGATCTCCCGTAGTCCGGATCTCCTTTTCCTCCCGGCTTCTCACAATGGCCCGGGCTATCCTTCCGGCGTAGCGCTCTTCACCATATTCTTTTATTATCCTTGTAAGTTCTTCTGCGCTGCTTTCGTTTACTATCTCTTTGGCAGAAACCCTCTGCCCCGTATCCATCCTCATATCCAGGGGGGAATCGTATCTGTAGGAGAACCCCCTGTCCGGATCGTCGAACTGATGTGAGGAAACCCCCAGATCCAGCAGTATCCCGTCCACTGCCGGGACTCCCTCTCCCCGAAGGACTTCGACCCCGTTTACAAAATTGCTTCTGATGACCCTGACTCTGTCCCCGAACCGGGCAAGCTTCTTCCCTGCCGCTTCCACGGCTTCCGGATCCCTGTCCAGAGAATACAGGCGGCCCGTCGTAAGTCTCTCTGCTATCAGGGCCGAATGTCCGCCGCCCCCCGCGGTGCCGTCCAGATATATCCCCTCCGGACGTATGTTCAAACCATCTATGACTTCATCCGGCATCACCGGAACATGAATAAATTCCATTTTTATAAATTAATACCGTATTCTTCGAGTTTCTCAGCCACCTCGTCCATATCCACGCCGGACTGGGCATCCTCGTAACGGTCAACGCCCCAGATCTCCACTCTGTCGATCATTCCCACCAGGACGGCCTCGTTTCCTATCCCGGCGAACTCCCTGAGTGTGTCGCTCAGAAGTATCCTCCCCTGTGAATCAGGATCTGCCTGGGCTGCCCCCGAAAGAAAGGATCTCACAAGATTACGAACATCTTTCTTTGCTTTGGGAAGTTTCTTAAGTTCCTCCTCGAAGCGCTCCCATTCCTCTTTTCCATAGAGATAGAGACATCCGTCGAGGCCTTTGCAGATAACGCAGTTTGTGCCGAGGGAATATCTGAGATCTGCAGGCACAGTGACCCTGCCTTTAGGATCTACGCTATGTCTGTACTCCCCCATCAACATATCTGCCACATTCCTCCACTTTCCCCCACACAACTGGTATTTTACCCCACTACGCCCGATAATGCAAGAAAAAAATTACAAATAATTAAAAAAGCGCTCCTCGGGGAGCGCCTTGATATTACGGGCTTTTCAGATCATTTGTCAGTTTGATTTGTTACGAAGAAATGACAGAATCTTTTCATAATTTTCAGGAATATGTGGGAAGGAACACCCACTGCAGTCTTTTATCATCTTTCCCGACTTGCCGGTCACATACCGCGGGGTGCCCGGACAGTCCGGAAAAGGATTCAGAGGACAATAACAGAAAAGACAGTTAAAATCATCATCCGGCCCGAAGCCCTTATGGCACGGATAGTATCTGCACTTGTCATTTTTAAAATATGAACTGCTGTTATCCATCACAGGGTTCCTCGAACCTGTCAAGAAAATCGTGTTTATTTCCCTCCGTGTCCGTGTAACCTATGAGGGTGTTCAGGGAGACATTGTGCATGCTGTTGAATATATTGGTCTCCACGTAAGGATTGTCCTTCTTGAGTTCACTTATGATCCTCTTGGTCTCCAGCCTTTTGGAGCCGGTCCTGGCTTCCTCATCACGGTTGCAGGCCTCTGTAAAGCGGCAGGCGCAGTTTAGGAAATGAAGGCTGTTGTAATCCCTCCATCTCTTTATATCCTCCTCCCTCACCAGATAGAGGGGGCGTATCAGCTGCATACCTTCGAAATTCGTGCTTTTCAGTTTCGGCATCATGGAGGATATCTGTCCGCTGTAAAGCATTCCCATGAGGAGAGTCTCGATCACATCGTCGTAATGATGTGCAAGGGCGATCTTGTTGCAGCCCCTGTCCCTGGCCTCCTTGTACAGATATCCTCTTCTCATTCTGGCGCACAGATAACAGGGAGATTTTTCAGATCTGAAAGCCGCCTCGAAAACCTGGGTTTCAAAGGTCTCGAGGGGGATCCTCATAAGATATGCGTTGTCTTTTATGGACTGCCTGTTTTCCTCGGAGTACCCCGGGTCCATGTTCAGAAATCTGAGCTCGAAAGGAAACCTGTGATGCCTCATCAGTTCCATGAAAAGCTTTGCCATCAGAAAGGAATCCTTCCCTCCGGATACGCAGACCGCTATCCTGTCCCCGGGTTCCACCAGCTTATATCTGACTATAGCCTTCGTGAAGCGGGAAAAAATATCGCCGTGAAATTTTTTCCTTATGCTGTTTTCTATATGGGCATTCCAGGCCTCTGTTATATCCATAAGGGCAACGTCCTCCGGATCCGGTATCTCTTTCGCACAGTCCTTTGCAAGCTATGATTTTGTACCAGAATCTCCCGGGAGTCAAGGGTGCCCGAATTTGACACAAAGTATGAGTATCAACTACAATTACAAAGTTATTTATGTTTATTTGATGGAGGATATTTATGCACAGAATACACCAGTCGCCCAAGGACATGGAGAAATATGTTGACCGTTGTGTAAAAAACGACTCGTTTTCCCCTGAACTGTTCAAAAAATACGGGGTAAAGCGGGGGCTCAGAGATGTGGACGGAAGCGGCGTCCTGACCGGTCTCACAGACATATCCAAGGTGGAAGGCTCCGTTTATATTAACGGGAAGAAGACTCCTGCAGAGGGCAGGCTATGGTATCGCGGCTACTCCATCGAAGATCTGGTGTCAGGTCTCAGAGGCAACGGCTATGCCTTCGAAGAGGCAGCATACCTTCTGCTTTTCGGCGATCTCCCCGGAAAGAAAGACCTGAAGGAATTCAGTGAACTCCTGGAGAGGCTCGCAGTGCTTCCCCGGAACTTTATAAGAGATGTGATAATGAAGGCGCCCACCCCGGATCTGATGAATTCCATGACCAGGAGCGTGCTGACCCTGGCTTCCTACGATGACTCCGTCATAAAGGAGACAGATCTGGACGCCCAGCTTTTACAGTGCCTTAAGCTCATAGCTGTCATGCCCATGCTTGCTGTGTACGGATATCATGCATACAATTACTATTCAAATCTTGAGAGCATGTATATACACAGGCCCAAAAAGAATCTCTCTGTGGCCGAGAACCTGCTGGCCATGCTGAGGCCTGACCGCTCGTACACGGAACTGGAAGTGGAGGTCCTGGACATAGCCCTTTTGCTCCATATGGAACACGGAGGCGGAAATAACTCCACCTTCACCACCAGGGTCATCACATCGTCAGGTTCCGACACCTACAGTACCATGGCCGCCGCCCTCTGCTCACTCAAAGGGCCCAAGCACGGCGGGGCAAATATAAAAGTTGTCAATATGATGGACGACATAAAAAAGCACCTGGGAAAACGATACTCCGAAGGAGAGCTTGCAGACTACCTCACAAAGATCCTGGAGGGAGAAGCCTTTGACAAAAAAGGGCTCATCTACGGAATGGGACACGCGATCTACAGCAAAAGCGACCCCAGAGCCACTGTCTTCAGGCAGTTCGTCGAGGAACTGGCCTCGGAGAAGGGACGTTTCCAGGAGTTCAAGCTGTATTCATCCAT
>JAILIO010000282.1 GCA_024695225.1 Lachnospiraceae bacterium | reverse complement strand
CTTGCGAACTTATCGACAGTTTTCTGGCGGTGGAGGATGAAGGCAAGGCACAGGATCCGGCGCTTATCGACGAAATGAAGCAGTTGCTCAGCGGAAAGTGAGGTTGATCATGGCAGATAATATACTCAATTTTAAAAAAGGCGATGTCATTTGCGAGGAAGGCAAGTATGAGGTGTGGTTTTATGAGATCCTGAGCGGATCCATGACGATCTACAAGGATTACGGGCTTTCCAGTCAGCAGGAGATAGGGACAGCCGACAGCGGATATATCGGTGAGATGGGCTTTATCAATTCTCTTCCCAGGGTGGGGACCGTTGTGGCAGACGGGGATGTTTCACTTGCAAAGATCGACGAGGCATCATTTAACAGTTATTTTGCCGAGCATCCCGAAAAGATATACAGCATCATCCAGTGCCTTGCATCCAGGCTTTCGGAGATAGATGTGAACTCCAAGGAAGTCATGAACACTGTGGAAGACTGTATAGATCTCTATGAGAGCAAGAACACTCCCACAGCACAGCTCAAGAATGCCATGAAGAAGTTCAGTGATATCTTTAAGAAGAGGAAAGCCTGAATTGGGACTTGATTTTTGACAGGAAGGGATTTGATCCATGATACAGGTTCAGCCCAGGTTCGTCGAAAAAGAAAAATGGTTTGATTATGCGGTTAAGAGAACTCTGAGATTTGAGATCTTGGAGTTCTCTTCGGTTTATCTGAACCAGTTTGTGGGAGACGAGCAGTACAATTGGTATAGGAACACGGGACTTGTGGACTCCATACACGGCGTTTTTATGGACAATTATCCCGTGAGTCCGGACAACGATATCCGAAACATTTCCAGAAAACGGTGCCGGAAGAGCTGCAGACAGGCGCAGATGGTGGGAGCCCGGAATGTGGTTTTCCATTCCACGGCCCTTCCCTTCGTGAGGGGCGGTCTGGAAGAACTCTGGGGCAGAGACGCAGCGGAGTATTATGAGGGGCTGGCGGAAGAGTTCGATCTGAATATCTATATCGAGAATTTCAGTGATGTGGATTTTGTTCCTCTGCAGAGGATGATGAGTAATGTCAGTGGGGACAGGGTGAAGGTCTGTCTGGACATCGGACATGCAAATTACACCAGATACACCGTGGCTCAATGGTTTGAGGCCTCGGGTGACAGTGTCGGTTACATACATATTTCCGACAATAAGGGCCTGTGGGACGATCACATGATCCTGGGCCAGGGCAATGTAGAGTTTAATACTGCAGATGAGTATTACAGGAGTAAGGGCGGGGAAATCCCCCTTACCATCGAGGTGCACACACTGGAAGAGCTGGACGCATCCATATCCTACCTGGAGGAGCAGCACCTGTTCGGATTCTGAGTGGATATTGTATTTTTGAAGCATTGTTCATACCCTGGGCTGAAGTGGTTGACAGGCAGGGATATATAGACAGGTAAGATGCAAATGGCAGACGGAATCTTAAATTTAACAGACCGTGTACTGAGGGATATGAATGACGGCCTTCTGGTGCTGGACAAGGAAGGGACCATGCTCATCATAAGCCCCAAGACATTCGAGATGCTGGGACTAAGTGAGGATGTTACCGGACAGAAGTTTGCCATGGTCTTTCTCCAGGACGAGAAAAATGATGAATTCTGCCAGACGGTGCTGGATGCCATCTACGAGCCCGAAGTGGTCCACAATACGATAGTCCCCTACGAGAGTGAGGAGCAGATCAAGTATCTGAAAGTTACCACATCCGGACTCACTGAAGACAAAAATGTGACCGGAGTCATCGTGGTCATTTCCGATATAACAGAGCTGACAGAGGTTAAGGAGCATCTGAAGATGATGCACCAGATCGAAGCTCTGAACGAGGAATTGCAGAAGCGGAACAACTTCATACGAGAAGTCTTTGGAAGGTATCTTTCTGATGAGGTGGTGGACAAGATCCTGGACAGCCCCGACGGGCTGGCTATCGGGGGCCGCATGGCCAACATCACCGCGCTCATCAGCGATCTCAGGGGATTTACAGCCATTTGCGAAAAAATGGATCCTGATTCCCTTATCCATATGCTGAACAATTATTTCCAGCACATGGCGGTGATAATAAAAGAGATGCGCGGCACCATAATCGAGTACGAGGGTGACGGCATCCTGGCCATCTTCGGAGAACCCGTGAAATGCGGTAACCACGCGGAGAATGCGGTCAAGGCGGCCATAATGATGCAGCAGGCCCTGATCAGGCTGAATGAGTGGAACCGGGAGAAGGGTTATCCTGAGCTCAGGATGGGCATCGGGATAAATACAGGCGACGCGGTGGTTGGAAACGTGGGGTCTGAATTCGCGGTGAGATACAATGTGATAGGAAGTGCCGTGAACCTGGCCGGGCGTATAGAAAGCTATACCACAGCGGGAAAGATATTCATATCGGAAGATACGAAGGCTGCCATCGCCCCGGAAGTCATGACGGACGGCAGCTTCAAGGTTATGCCCAAGGGAGTTAAGAAATCTGTGACCATATACTCCGTGAAGGGACTGGGGGAGCCGGTAAATATTTCATTTGAAGTGCCGGAGGCTGAGATCGTTTCCCTGGAACACAGAAAACACATGACTCTCAAGGTGCTGGATGGAAAGCACATTTCAGATGTGACAGAGACTGCAGTGGTCACAGGCATGTCCGATACCCGGATCAAATTCACGGCCTCCGCGCCGCTGGATCTTTTCGACAACATAGTCCTGAGTGACGGACATGATATCTACGGGAAGGTTACCGGCATGGAATACGGCGACTACATAATGACTATCACCGGCGAAAATTAAAAGAAACCGGAAAATCTCAAAGCGGCTTTGCGGGCAGGCACACCAGGAAGGTCGCGGTCTCACCCAGCACATCTGTAACGAAGACTGCGGCGTCCCCGTCCGGGACCAGTTTATTTTTCTGAAAGTATTTTTCACTGCGCTTTAGAAATCCCGCTATATAGGTTTCCCGCTTTTCCGGTTCAGTCAGCAGCTCCCCGGGGATAGTGACTGTGCTGTATATGCAATGCTTTCCCGGATAATATTCCACGCAGGGATTGTCATACACCAGACCTTCCAGGTGAAGTCTTGAAACATCCTTCTCCTTTATTGCCCAGCTTCTGTGAGGGATCTGACGGCCTTCCGAAAGGTCTTGCCGCTTGTACAGCCGGATCAGCTGGACCTCTTCTGCGCTGTACATAAAGCCGTTTATGGTGGTGAGACGGTTGGCGTCTTTCAGAAGTTTTTCCCCGATGCTGTAAGTCACGTAGTACATTGGGGGATTGTCAAAGGTGATGAAACTCTCTCCAATCTCCTGTGTCCGTTCGATCATCTCGATATTGTCCTTCAGCCAGTGGCGAAGGAACTGCAGCCGGGAGATCTGGGAGTCCAGATGCGCCAGGTGATCCCGGAACACACTCAGGATGCTGCTGTTTGGACTTCCCAGCAGCTCTTCTATCTTTTCATGGGTGAGGCCGCACTTTCTCAAAAGCCGGATCTCCGCAATGCGGGAGATGTCATTGTTGCTGTAATGACGGTAGTCCGACTCGTCGCGTCTCGGCGAGATATATCCGTGATTTTCGTAGCGCCTGATGGTCATGGTGGTGATACCCAGGAGCTTCGCAAGTTCATTTATCTTGTAATCCATAAATAAGTCCTTAACAGATATTGGGTGTGATCTTTGGACAAGTCCGTCGACCACATCTGTATTTTAGCAGAAATCAGGGATTTTTTCAGAAAAAGTTCTTGACTTTAACGTGATGTTAGCCTTTATGATGAAAAAAATTTCAATTTGGGGAGTTTGGCCTTGCAGAAGTGCGAAAGATCGGGCTTCCTGAAAGAAAAGTCAGGGGATTTGCAGTTTTCTAAAAAGGGGGTAAACATGAAGGGTAACAAAAGCAGCACATTATTTACACTGAGAAAGTTCTGCGCCGGTCTCACTGCTTCAGTGATGACCATGTCTATGGCTTTCGGGGCAGTGCCGGCAACGGCTCTGGCAGCGCCTGAGGGATTGGGTGACAGTGGTTCCGATGACGGGGTTTCTGTAACAGAGGATCAGGTCGCGGAGGCATCTGTTGATGAGATGCTTGGGAGCGCAGGCCTTGTTGAAGGGGCTGACGAGAACATGGATCCGGTCGGTGGAACGGTTTACTTGCCCGGGGCATGGGATTTTACGAATGTACCCCATAATACATACTATGAATATACTTATTCCGATTCCAGCCTTTCTTCCAATCTTGTGGCATATACTTTGTCAAAATCCTCTGAAAATCATCAGACAGACATATATGAGGAAGGTGGGGATTCCCTGTATATTCCCACACTGAAGACAGCAAATGACAATGGAACAATAAGTACATCCGGTGTTATTACAACGTCCGGTGCAAAATCAAATCACCTGAGATATACAGCAACAGGTAAAGGCACTCTTTCATTTTATTTCAAGAATCCTGCAGCAGCAAAGATATTTGCCGTTAATAAGGTGGAACCTGACAATACAGTTTCTGTTGTAGGATATTTCACTTGCAACAATGAAAAGGTTGATACCTTAAAGCAATTGACAGGCAAGGATATCGAAACACTTGGTGACATGAAAGTGCTTTTGGGACAAAACGGCAAAGCATTCAGAGTGGATATCCCTGTAGAAAAAAACGGACAGTATATTTTGGCTTTGCATGGATCCAAGATAGAGGCAGGCGGTATCACTGAAAATCTTGCTATACCTGTTGGCGGAAGTATTGATCTTGCAGGAAATAAGCTTCCCGATGGTTGGGGGTTAAAATTCGTAAGAGTGAGTGATGAAAGTGTTACAGAGGCAGAAGTTGACTATGAAAAGTTGACTTATTCTGCTGAACTTGAAAGCGGAGATTATAAAGCAGCTCTTACTGACGCCAGTGGTTTTGCTATTGCGCCCGATTCCAGATCGGTTTCTTTCAGCAAAGAGAGCAGTTCACACAATATTAAGGTGCAGGTTTCTCCTGTATATGCCATGTCAGGTACCGTTAGTTTGGGAGATGACACTTCTCTTGCAGATTATATTCATAATGACGACATAGTGATTCGGTTCATCCCTGATGATAAGGACACCTTTGAAACGGTGACTGCTGATTATGATAAAGCGAACTTTACTTACAGTGCAGAGCTCTGTGTTGAGTCCAAGTATACTGTGGCCCTGACCGGCGCGTATGATTACGCATTATCCAACATGATCATAGAACCTAAAGCCTCGTCAGTTGCCACGACTCAGAATTTAGTTCTGGCGAAGAGAGCTCTTTACGATGTGACAGGAGGTTTCATCGGACTGACCCAGGTAAGGGGAGAGTACGAGGATCTTGATGTTACTCCATCTGTGATCACATTCTCAGATGTAGACCATGATGGATATGTATATGAAGGCACAGCAGCTGATGCAGCTTATTCAGTGAACCTGAAGGATGGAAGATATCTGGCAACGATCACGTTGGACGGGTATTCTACTTCCACACATGTGACTGTTGATGGCGCTAAAGTGGAAAGAGATCTTCTGTTAAAAGACACAAAGGAAAAAGAAAAGATAGAGTATTCAGAGACCTTGAAGGTAGGCCAGAAGAATAAATACAAGACTGTACAGGCTGCAGTAGATGCTGTTGCATTGATGGACAGGACAGAAGGTCAGAGAGTTACCATAATACTTGATCCCGATACATACAGGGAACAGGTTTATATCGATGTTCCCGACATCACTCTGACAAGCAGCAGTGGTGACAAGGATGACACGAAGATAACCTGGTATTACGGTATCGGTTATGCTTATTACAGTGCTGTCAACAACCTTTATGATCCCTATGCGGACTATGATAAGTTCATAACCAGAGCTGTTACGAAGTATTGGGGATCGGCGGTCATAACATCCAAAAACGCAACAGGATTCAAAGCCCAGAATGTTACCTTTGAGAACTCTTTCAACAAAGAAATGACTGATGAAGAGATTGAAGATGGTGTAGAACCCAACGGACTTGAAAAAATAAATCTTTCCAGAAAGGAGACAACGACTGTCACAACCAAAGATGCTACAGAGCGTGCCGCGGCTTTTGTAAACTATGCGGGCCAGGTAGAGTTTATGGACTGTGGTTTCATCGGAAGTCAGGATACGCTTTATACAGGCGATGCGGGCTGTGACATATATTTTAGGAATT
>JAILIO010000273.1 GCA_024695225.1 Lachnospiraceae bacterium | reverse complement strand
TCCCTTCCCTGCGGGTAAAGACTATCAGCATCCCCAGCACACCGTGAAGACAGACCGCCACCATGACAGGCACAGCGGTGAGTTTCGACAAAAAAGGGTTGTAATAGAAAGTCAGATAAGCAAAGATGTTATACCCCAGATGAATGAGCATAAAAGCTATTGACAAAAGCGCTAAAACAGCATTTATCTTTTTAAATACCATTGGATTCCTTTTTTAACATCTCTTCGTATTCTTCCTGATCGATCAGGCCCTTGTCCAGCAGTTCCTTTGCGTAACTGTATTTCTCAGGTTTTTCGGTATCCGCCGTCTGCTCCTGTGTGCCTCCGGCTTTAATTTCAGCAAGATTTGAACCTGTTATTTCCTCATCACCGGTTTCTTCGGATCCTTCCCCTTCATCTTCACCCTTAAGAGCGCAGGCGCAGGCATATGTGTTGTCGATCAGATCAGCAAAACCCTGAAAGAATGCATTCAGCATGACGGCGGCTATGACCCCGGCGGCCCATATCACGGGTATCAGGAGCCCTGTCCATTCCTTTGACTGAACGATGATAATGCCCCCGACCACCGACAAAATGATGATCACGATCATTACCACTATGGAACATACCCTTATGATCCTTGCAGATCTCATCATCTCTTCCCCTTGTCGTAAATCTCACCCAGGGCGCGGGGGCTTCTGTTGTTCTTGCTGAAGAACACCAAAAGCAGCAGAGTCACCACATAGGGAAGGGTCCTTACAAGGTCATTGTATGTGGAAGGCATGCCGAGATGCTGTATGAGCACCTGCCCTCCGCTTCTGGCAAAGCCGAACAACAGGCATGCCCCGAAAGTCGGAAGGATAGACCAGTTTCCGAAAATAAGGGCGGCTATGGCGAGATAACCAAACCCCAAGTAAATGCTGGGAGAAAAGTTTGCGGATATGGAATAGGCGTAGCTCATACCCCCTATGGCAGACAGCCCCCCCGAAAAAATAACTGCCCAGGTCCTGACCTTGTACACATCGATGCCGGCCGCATCAGCCGCCTGTGGATTGTCGCCGCAGGCCCTCAGGTGCATGCCGTAGGGTGTCTTGTACATGACAAACCAGGCGATGAAGGCCACCACCAGGATAATGATCTCAAAGGGATAAACGCTTTTAATCACAGCCCCCAGCACCGGTATCTTTGAAATGCCGGGGACGGTGAATCTCATGCTTGTATCCAGTATAAATTTGTCGGATTTTGCGCCAAACAGGGCTTCATTTATGCGCTTTGTGAGGAAGCTCGTAAGTGCCATGGCCAGCATGTTCACAACCACGCCGCTTATGACCTGATTGGCCTTGAACCTTATACACAGCATGACATGCAGGAGGGCGTAGAGCATACCTCCCAGCACCGCTGCTATAAAGGATACATAATAAGGGATCTGGGACCCGGCGCTCACCATGCCCATGGTGATCACTGCGGCAAAAGCTCCCGCAAAAGCTCCAAATCCCTGTAAGCCTTCTATGGCCAGATTCGTTATGCCGCTCTTTTCACTGAATATACCGCCTATGGCCATTATGAACATGGGCAGTGCAAAGGCCAGTCCTTCGATAATGATCGTATCAATCATTGAAAAGTTCTCCTTATCTCAACCTCATTCAACGCTTTGGCTGTTTGCCAGGATCTCCTGTTCCAGTCTCGACACATACATCCTGAAAAATTCACTGCATGCCGCAAATATCAGGATGATGGCGGTGATCACATCCGCAAGTTCAATCTCAACCCCCTGTTGGGATGACATGTAGATGGAACCCCTTGTTATGATGGTTATCAGGAAGGATGCAAAAATGCATCCCACCGGGTTGCTGTTGCCGAGAAGAGCCACCGCAATGGCGTTGAAACCCATGCTGGGGATGACGCCGGGCTGGATGGTGCCCATGTATCCGCAGAAATAAGTGACCCCTGCAAGTCCCGCAAGAGCTCCCGACAGCATCATGGTGGTCAGTATGTTTCGCCCTATGTTTATACCCGCGTAGGAAGCGGCGCTTCGGCTGAGTCCCACCGCTTTGATCTCATACCCAAGGGTTGTCCTGTCCATTAAGAACCTGATCACAAAGGCTGCTATTATGGCCAGCACAAAGGCCAGTGGGATATTGAACTTGAGCCCCATGGCTCTCACATCCACAAGGGTGAGCCTGGCGGATTCCCCGATGAGCTTACTCTGCCTGGACACCGCGTCCACATAGTAAGAATTTATGAAGAATGTGATCACATACATCAGGATGTAATTGATCATTATGGCTGACACGACTTCATTTATGTTGAATTTATATTTGAGCCAACCGATGAGGGATCCCACAAAGGCCCCTGTCACTATACCGATCAGGAGAACAAGGGGTTTTGCAATGGGAGCTGCAAGTGAAGAGTAACCCACCAGGACTGAAGCAACAAATCCGGATGCCATCATCATCCCGGACACGCCTATATTGAAAAGGCCGCCCTTCAAGGCCACCGCCACGGAAAGTGATGCGAACACCATGGGCGTCATGGCGTCCAGCAGCTGGACAAAATCCGTGAACATGTTCTGCTTACCTGCGTAGGAACGCTTGGGAAGCAGCCCGGAACCCTGCAGGAGGTTCATATACGCTGCAAGGGGATTTTCTCCTATGAGGAGCAGAATGACAGCGCCGGCCAAAAGCCCCAGCACAATGGAAAAAATAGAAATTCTGAGCATCTGATATTCTTTTCCGCCCAATAATTTTACCAGGAAACGTTTCATCAGCTCTCACCCCCCTTTTCAACGCCCATCATGAACCTGCCCACTTCCTCCACAGTGAGCTCGGAGGCCTTGGCTATCCTGTTTATCCTGCCGTCAAATATGACTCCTATGGTATCGGCGCAGTTCATGACCTCGTCCAGTTCAAGGGAGATCAAAAGGACTGCTGCCCCTCTGTCCCTCTCATCTATTATCTGCTTGTGGATATTGGATATGGCTCCCACATCCAGTCCTCTGGTGGGCTGCATGAAAATAACCACCCTGCCGTTCATCTCGATCTCTCTTGCTATTATGGCTTTCTGCTGATTTCCGCCGGACATGGAACTCACGATGGTATCATTTCCCTTACCGCTCCTTATGTCGTACTCCTGTATGAGCCTGGTGCCGTTTTCCGCTTTGGCTTCGTCTTTTATGACGGTCCGACTGGAATATTTATCCGTGTAATAATCCTTCAGCACCAGGTTGTCCTTGAGCGTATAACCCATGACCAGACCCACATTCTGCCTGTCCTCCGGCACATAGGCGAGTCCGCTCTCTATCCTCTCTCTCACGGTGCTTTCCGTTATGTCTTTGTCATTCAGGAAAATATGTCCTTTTTCAGCTTTCTTCAGTCCGGCGATGGCATCCACCAGTTCGTTCTGACCGTTGCCGGAAACCCCTGCCAGTGCAAATATCTCGCCTGAACGTATCTCAAAGGAGACATCCTTTACGGCTTCATGTCCCATCTCATCCTTCACGGAGAGATCTTCCACTCTGAGGACCACATTCCCGGGATCAGCCTCTGTCTTATCCACGGTAAATGTGACCTTCCTTCCCACCATGAGATTCGCCATCTCGGCGGTACTGGTATCCTTTACTTCTCTGACATCTATCAGCTTCCCCCTGTTGAGTATGGCGCAGCGGTCTGCTATTGCCTTTATTTCCTCAAGCTTATGGGTGATGATGATTATGGTCTTCCCCGCATCCCGAAGACTCCTTATGATCTCCAGTAGGGATTCTATCTCCTGGGGCGTGAGGACTGCGGTGGGCTCATCGAAAATAAGGATATCCGCTTCCCTGTAAAGCATCTTCAGGATCTCCACGCGCTGCTGTGTGGAAACATTCAGATCGCTTATGACGGAGGTGGGATCAACTTTAAGACCGTAGCGCTCCGACAGTTCGGCTATATCCCTATTTGCCTTCTTTATATCGACTCTGGGAATAAAGCCGAAGAGTTTATTCTGCGGTTCCATTCCCAGGATTATATTCTCGGTTACAGTATAGTTTGATACAAGTTTAAAGTGCTGATGCACCATTCCAATGCCAAGCTTTGTGGCATACCTGGGGGACGAAATGCGCTCTTTCTTTCCCCTGATGTATATCTCGCCCGAGTCCGGCTCATACATACCAAAGAGTATGCTCATAATGGTTGATTTGCCGGCGCCGTTTTCCCCGAGGAGAGCATATATCTCACCCTGTTTTATGCTGATTGATACATCATTATTCGCAACCACACCGGGAAAACTCTTGGTGATATGTTTCATCTCTATGATGTATTCGGAATCTCCCATCTTTACCCCTCAAAAACAACAAGACCGGCGACGAAAACAGGTTTCGCCGCCGGTCGCCTTTAACGATTACTGTGCATCCAAACCGGTGAAATTGTCCGGTGTGAGACCATTGAAGTTCGCTGCCGGAACGATCTTGCCTTCTTTTACAAGGGCATAAGCCTTGTCCAGCTTCTCGATCACAGAGGAATCAAGCTGGCATCTGTCTGTTTTGCTCACGTAACCTGTAGAATCCGTGTCTGCTCCAAGTGTGAAGTTTCCGCCTTTGAAGGAGCCGTCCAGGACAGTTTCAAGCACACGCTTGTCATTTACGCCCATAACCTTAAGGGCAGAAGTCAGTACCACATTCTCTTCCCCGTTCACGCCGTCGTTGAACTGGTCGGTATCACAGCCTATGACATAATCAGCTTCAGGGCTTTCCTTCACTGCGGTGAACACGCCGTTTCCGGAACCGCCGGCAGCCACAAAGATCACATCACAGCCTTCTTTAATAAGGGCATCTCCTATGACCTTTCCTGTGGCAGGATCGGCAAAGTTTCCGACATAGTTGCCGCCTACATTTGCGCCTGTCACATCGGTTCCCGCATAGGAAGGAAGTTCCACGATCTCAGCCTTTGTGCCGAAGTGCTTGTTGCTGTAATTGACCCCGGACATGAAACCGTACTGATAGTTCACGTTGCTGGGATAAGCTATTCCGTTGACAACGGCGACCTTCTCTGTGTCTGATGTCATGGCAGCTGCTATGCCTGCAAAGAAACCGCCTTCCTGCTCCTTGAACTGCATGGCGTTTATATTTTCCAGTTCGATCTCATTTCCCTCAGCGTCGGTGGGGAAAGCATCCACAAGGATGAACTTCTTGTCGGGATTGTCCTGAGCCACAGGGCCTATGCCTGCAAACTGGAATCCGTCGCAGACTATGACGTCATAATCTGCCACAATGTCCTCGACTGCCTTGATACATGCGGTGGTGTCACCTGTGGTCTCATTTACAGGGGTGACTGTGGAGCCGGGATGGGCATCGATAAAGCTCAGTATCCCGTTGTAGTTCTCCTGGTTAAAGGACCCGTCGTCCACTCCTGAAGGTGATGTGACGATGGCTATCTTAAGCCCTTCGCCCCCAGGCGCGCTTTCTGTTTTCGTCTCTCCGCAGCCTGCCAGAGTCATGACCGCCATGACACCGCAAAGAACCAATGCGATAATCTTCTTTTTCATTCATTCTCCTCCTTATATTCCGGATCGCGATCTCAATATCACTATCCAAACCTTCAACATGCATTGATGAGCCCGGATAATACCCGGTCCGTCGATGTTATTATAATGAACACATCAACGCACATCAATACACATATCTATGCTGATTTTAATATCACAGACAGTTATTAGTCAACTATTTCATTGTCCTGACGCAATCGCATTTTCATGTTGTGATCTCATTGCACTGTCGTGATCTCATTGTACTGTCGTGATCTCTTTGTACTGTCGTGATCTCTTTGTACTGTCGTGATCTCTTTGTACTGTCGTGATCTCTTTGTACTGTCGTGATCTCTTTGTCCTGTCGTGACAGATTCATCTCTTCATCTC
>JAILIO010000238.1 GCA_024695225.1 Lachnospiraceae bacterium | reverse complement strand
TGTATCTGATAGCTGATGAGGCCGGGTTTGCCGCGGCAGATGAAGAGGAGGGCAAGGCTCTCCTTGAAACAGGGATGAAATGCGCAGAAAAGTGGTTTGACCTGAATGAGGGTACACCCGCCATGTGCGCGGTCCTGGCGGGTATGAGCATTGCCACAGTGAAAACGGATGTGGCATTTTCGGGTCGGTGCCTCAGCGCCGCAAGGCGCATGGAAAGCGCATATCTCGCTGCACACCCGGAGGATGCCACAGGTATATTTCTCATGAGCACGGCGCTCTACAGGGCAGACGGATCCCTGTTTGACAAAGGCCGTGCAGAATCATTTCTCGCAGCTGCCCCTGAGCCTGACCTGACAGATGAGAATATTTTTTACGGATGCGCCTTTTATCTCTTCACCAGGAGAAGGGTTGATACCCTGGTCTGTGAGAGACTTATGAAACAGATGACAGAGGAGTCATCCTCCATAGCACAGAATGACCGCAGATCCCCTTATATGGCGGGGGAAGACAGAAATGATGATCGGGGGATCTTTGCATCCGCCATAAAGATCTCATTTGTGAATTATGCCATAACCAATCACGAGTACAGGACTGCGCTGCAGAATTACGTGCATTATTTTCTCGGGAGAAACAGTGAAAAGAAGGTGCAGATCCCCGAAAACAGTTCCATGGGATGGTATCTGCTCCTGATGGCCTGTACCCAGGAGGAAACGGCAGCCATTTCAGAGGATGGCTGAGATAAGGCGGAAAGATACCTGATGGAAACCACAATAAGGGGAATAAGGACACATTATATCGAGAAAGGCGAAGGTCCGCTGTTGGTGATGATCCACGGCTGGGCCAGCAACGCGGACCTCTTTTCAAGGACCATGGATGCCCTGTCAGTGAAATATCATGTGGCAGCGCCGGATCTTCCGGGATGCTCCGGGCAGACCGGTGGCAGCGATGAGCCTGAGTCCCCCTGGAATGTGGATGACTACATAGAATTCGTCAGGGAATTCACCCTGTATATGCTGGGATTGGACGCAGGAAATGATGGCAGCAGGCCGGAAGTAATATTCCTGGGGCACTCCCACGGAGGCAGAGTCCTTATTAAAATGGCAGGGAGAGACGGGGATAAGCTTCCTTTCAGGATAGACAAGATGATCCTGGTAGACAGCGCCGGTATAGTGCCTGAAAAGACCGAGGCCCAGAAGGCCGCTATCCGCAGGTACAAGACAGGCCGAAAGATCCTGGAGACTCCGATAGTGAAGGCCCTTTTCCCGGATGCCCTGGAGAAATACAAGAAGAGCCACGGCAGCGCGGATTACAGGGCGGCATCGCCTGTTATGAGAGACACCATGGTCCGGGTGGTAAATGAGGACGAGAGAGAGTGGATGCCTCTCATAAAAGCCCCGACACTTCTGGTTTGGGGGACTGCAGATACGGCGACTCCCATTTCCTCCGGGGAAATGATGGAGAGCCTGATACCGGGTTCCGGTCTTGTGAGGATAGAAGGGGCAGGGCATTTTTCGTTTCTGGACAATGAGTTCCTGTTTGTCAGGGTGATGAAGTCTTTTCTGGAGATACAGTGAGGCAGGCGTGAGGACAGGACAGATGAAAGGGCGCTGATAGAAGAGGCTGCGATCAAAAGATCCGGATAAAGAAAAGCAGATAAAGAAAAACGGATAAAGAAAAGCGGATAAAGAAAAGCAGATAAAGAAAAACGGATAAAGAAAAACGGATAAAGAAAAACGGATAAAGAAAAGCTGAGATCAAAAGCTGAGATCAAAACGTAAAAGACGGATAGGCGAAGGCGGGCGGAAAAATGAAGGGTTTTGAGAGGGTTTACAGACAGCTCTCGCTGGACTACTGCTGTGAAAGCGAAGATATAGGATCGGGCAGCGGGAACATTTTCAGCCCCTTTGAAAAAAGGGAAGGGAAGAGAAATTTTGACGGGACAGAGGATCCCTTTCTGTCCGTGGTTTCAGTCAGGAACAAACTGCTTGTGACAGGAAGGCCTGACATAGTTCACAGGCTCGAAGGGGAGTACAGGGATGCAGACGCCGCCTGGTTCATGGAAGCCGGCAATATGCACGATTTAAACCGTATCCTTGAAGAGTACGGGTATCAGATCAAAAAGATACATCCCTTCTTTATATCCTTTGATGAGTCTGATGAGTCCTCAGGGGATGAGGGGTTCAGGCTTTACGAGGCTGAGGAGATAGAAAGATTCAGAGGGGATGACAGATTTTTAAATGCATACAGCTTTAAGAGCGAAGCTCCGGATGTGCTGGGTATATCCGCCGTTGAAAACGGTGAGGTCATCGCCATGGCGGGAGCAAGTGCTGACAGCCCGGAGTTCTGGCAGATAGGGATAGATGTGCTTCCAAAAGCCAGAGGAAGGGGGCTGGGGGTTCAGCTGGTAAAAAGGCTCAGGAATGAGATATTAAAGAGGGGAAAGGTTCCCTATTACGGGACCGCATTTTCCCATACACTGTCCCTTGGGATCGCAGTTAAGAGCGGTTTTATCCCCGGGTGGACGGAACTCATAACAGACAGGAGACAGGCATGAGCAGAGGACAAAAGATAATAAGGGTAAGCGTCGTAGGCATCCTGGTAAACGTGATGCTTGCGGTATTCAAAATGGTGATCGGCATCCTTTCCAATTCCATCGCCATAGTCCTGGATGCCGTGAACAACTTAAGCGATGCTCTTTCATCCGTGATCACCATAATAGGTACCAGGCTTTCCGAGAGAAAGCCTGACAAGAAACACCCCTTCGGGCACGGCAGGATCGAGTATATCAGCGCCAGCGTGATCTCAGTCATCATCCTGTATGCAGGTCTCACTGCCCTCTTACAGTCTCTGGAAGCCGTGTTGTCACCCAGAACTCCTGATTATGACATCCCGGGGCTTGTGATAGTTGGGGTAGCTGTTGTGGTCAAATTCAGTCTGGGCGCTTATTTTCAGAAAAAGGGGAAAGAACTTCAGTCCGACTCCCTGACTGCATCGGGGGAGGACGCCAGAAATGATTCCTTTGTGTCCCTGTCCACGCTTATCGCCGCCATAGTGTTCGAGGTCTGGGGGTTGAGCATCGAAGCATTTCTGGGTGTGGTGATCTCCGTTCTCATGATCAAGTCCGGCGTGGAGATGCTGGGCGCCACCATATCCCAGATCCTGGGAGAGCGCCCCGGAAGCGACATGGCAAAAGCCATAAAGGATGTGGTAAACAGTTTCCCTGAGGTCTCCGGTGTATACGACCTGGTGCTCCACAATTACGGCCCTGACAATCTCATAGGCTCATTTCACATAGAACTTCCCGGGGAAATGACGGTTACTGAACTGGACCGCCTGGAGAGGGATATAGTGGACAAGGTGTACGAGGAATGCAACGTTGTGATCACCGGAATAAGCGTGTATGGTCTGAATTTAAAGGATGACGTAGCTGCCCGGATACAGAATGACATAAGGAAGACTGTACTGTCTCGTGACTATGTGCTGCAGATGCACGGCTTTTATCTGAACATGGAAGATAGAAAGATCCAGTTCGATGCGGTGATAGATTTCGATGCCCCCGACAGGGAAGAGGTTTACAAAAATGTGGTTAAGGAAGTCTCTGAAAAATATCCTGATTACAATGTCAGAGTCGGATTTGACGCAGATGTGAGCGATTGATCAAATATGTGATCCCCCCGTATTATGCACATGATGTGTGCGAGGAGACATGATGTATCAGATAGTCATAATTATACAATGTATCAGCATAGCAGCGGTTTTTGCAGAGTGCTGGGTGGTTTTGAAAAACTGGAAGAACAAGATGCATTCGTATCTGTTCTTTAGCTGTTCTGCCACCCTCATAAACGGGGTGGGTTATCTGCTGGAGCTCACTGCGAAAACCGAGGAAGGTTACTGGATCGCCCTTAAAGCCTCCTGGCTCGGAAGGGCGTGGATCACCTTTTCACTCTTTATATTCATAGTGGAGCTTTGCAAGGTTTATGTACCCCTTTCCATCAGGATATTCCTGGGGATGATAAATGTGGTGACCTACGCGCTTGTGCTGACCACGGATCACACGGGTCTGTTTTATCGTGACACCTCCTTCTCCATGTATGGCGATTTCCCGATCTTTCAGTACAGAAACGGGGTATGGCATTATTTCTGGGGCGTTATGCTGATCATATATATTACCGCAGGGATCTGCATGCTGATCGTTGCGGCCCGGAGAGAAAAGAACCCTGTGGGAAAGAAGCGTATAAGGACCGTGATCCTGGCCGTTCTCACAGACAGTTTGTTCGTGTTGATCGAAATGTTCGGGATCAGCCCTTTGAGCGGTGTTTACGATGTCACGATGCTGGGATTTCCCATCGCCGCCATATTCATGTTCATAGCGATATTCCGTTACAACCTCCTGGATGTGGAATCCATCGCCAAGGAGTATGCCATCGAAGAACTGTCTTCCGGCGTGGTGGCCGTGAATGACAAAGGAAAAGTGGACTACTACAACAGGACTGCGGCAGCAATATTTCCGGAACTTGAGACCAATGGACGCAGAGTAGTGGAGGACCTCTGCTCTTCCATTGAAACGGGAGATCTCATACGGGTGAATAAGAGGATATACACTCCGGAAGAGAAACCGGTGATCCAGGGAGGGGTAAATGTGGGCACCGTGTACACCCTCACGGACTCCACCAGCCATTACAGGCATATCCGGGAGCTGGAAGAACAGAAACAGATAGCAAACGATGCAAACAAGGCAAAGTCTTCATTTCTCGCAAATATGTCCCATGAGATCCGGACTCCCATAAATTCGGTGCTGGGCATGGATGAGATGATCCTGAGAGAGAGCAGGGAAAAGGAAACTCTGGCTTACGCAGAGGATATCAGAAGCGCAGGGCGGACATTGCTGTCACTTATAAATGACATCCTGGATTTCTCCAAGATCGAAGAGGGCAAGATGGAGATCCTGCCCACAAAATATGAACTTTCGTCTGTAGTCAGCGATCTGGTGAACATGGTGAAGGACAAGGCGGAGAAAAAGGGACTGATCCTTGAGGCGAATATTGACCCCCGGATCCCACACAGCCTGTACGGAGATGAGATCCGCATAAAGCAGGTGATCCTGAACCTGCTGACAAATTCGGTGAAATATACGAAACAGGGCCATGTGATACTGGATATGTGGTATTCGAAGCTGGATGAGGACCACATCACCCTGTCATGCAGGGTTGGGGATACAGGCATAGGCATGAGAAAAGAGGACCTGGATAGGCTTTTTGTCCCCTTTGAAAGGATAGATGAACTGAGAAACCGATCCATCGAGGGCACAGGGCTTGGGATGAGCATAGTACAGCAGCTTCTGGCTCTTATGGACAGCAGACTGGATGTAAAGAGCGTCTACGGGGAAGGGACTGAGATATCCTTTGATATAAAACAGAAGGTGCTGGACTGGGAGCCCATGGGGGACATTTCGGAAAGGATCAGAAAGGAAGCAAATAAGAGAGGAAAATACAGGGAACTCTTCCATGCGCCAAACGCCCGAATCCTTGTGATAGATGACAACGAGGTGAACCTGACGGTCATAAAGAAACTGCTCAAGAAGACCGGGATGCAGATCGACACCGCCCAGTCCGGGCAAAACGGTCTGGTGATGATGGGGAAGAATCGCTACGACATAGTGTTTATTGACCATATGATGCCTTATATGGACGGTATCGAGACCCTTCACAGGGCAGTGGAGGAAAACCTCAACAGGGAAGCGGTGTTTATCGCCCTAACCGCAAACGCCATATCCGGGGCAAGGGAAATGTATCTTTCGGAGGGCTTTTCCGATTACATTTCAAAACCCGTGGACAGTCGCGAACTGGAAGAAATGATATGCAGATACCTTCCCGAAGAGAAGGTGGAGAATACTGCGGAAACTCAGGAGGAGCAGAATTCAGAGGGTGTATCTGACAGGGAACAGGGGAATGGACAGTCCGGGGGCGTGAGTGCGGAAACTACTTCCCGCGGGATAGGAAACGGGGAAACTAAACCTTTGGACAAGCCGGGATATGAGGAAAAGCCTGAGCGCGAAGCAGACCGGGAATATGAAGATGAAATTGAACACATAGATAAACCGGGATACGAGGATGACTTCTACGAAGATGATGAGGGATCCATGGAGGTGCCGGAATCCCATATATGGCTTTATGACGTGGAAGAACTGGATGTGGAAAAGGGCATCGGACTCTGCGGGTCCTTTGAGGATTTTCTGGTGGTGCTGGGGGTTTATCACAGCGTTGCAGGGGAAAGCGCAGACGATATTGAGAGATACTGCGAGAGCGGAGACCTTGAGAACTATACCATAAAAGTTCACGCCCTTAAGAGTTCCTCAAAGAGCGTGGGGGCGGATGGCATTTCCGAAATGGCCAGGGAACTGGAGGAGGCAGGAAAGGCGGGAGATCTGGACAGGATAAGGTCTGATACCGGAAAACTGCTTAAGAGATTCCGGGAATTCAACAGGACGCTTTCCCGTCTGGACCAGGAACTGTAAAGAATGTAAGGACCATAAACCGTCAGTGGCATGAAAGCCACAAAGACCATGAAATCCATAAAGACCATGGAACCCACAGAGAACATGAAGCCTGCAAAGCCCACGGAGGCTGCAAAGGACAGCAGGTAAAGACTGGGGAAAGGTACTGTCTGTGAACAGGCATACCGAAAAGCGCTGTATTATGCTATAATCATAAGGACTGTACAACTTTAACAGGCGCGGATGACGAGATATATAGTTTCTCAGACCACAGGGGATCACAGAATATGAAATCATTTACAAGATTTGTGGCGATCATAATGACTGTTTTGCTGCTGATACCGCAGAATGTATGGGCGGCAGCAGGTCCGGACAGGGATACTGCCCTGCAGGGCGCATCGGAAAACATCCTTGAAGAAACCGGCTCCGATGTGGGGGTGACGGGGGTTACCGTGACCCCGGAGGTTTACAAGATGGCCGTGGGTGACACTGCTGCCCTTAAGGCGACAGTAACTCCGGAAAATGCCACGGATCCCACAGTCAAATGGAGCAGCACCAATATTTACACTGTGTCTGTGAATGCTGCCGGTGTGATCACAGCCAACAAGACAGGTAAAGCTACCATCACCGCAAAAACAGTGGACGGTGAACATGAGGCTTCCTGTGTGGTCACTGTTATAGCTGAGGCTGTCCATGTTTCAAGCGTCACAGTGAGTCCCGCAGCTCTCTCCCTATACAGGGGAGATACATCCGTACTGACAGCCACCATTGAACCCTCCGATGCCACATATCAGACTGTCACCTGGACTTCCAGCAATCCTGCGGCGGTATCGGTTGATGAAGACGGTAATGTAACAGCCCTGAAAGCGGGTTATTCCGTTGTAAGAGCTGAAACCACCGACGGAGGACATATCTCTTCCTGTTCGGTCACCGTAAAGGAGCCGGTCACTGATATCACCATCTCTCCTTCAAATGTGTCTCTCAGAAGGGGATATACGGAGGATCTTAAGGCTGTGATAAGCCCCTCCGACGCCACGGATCAGACTGTCACCTGGACTTCCTCCGACACGGCTGTCGCAACAGTTGATTCCCAGGGGATAGTGACTGCTGTGGACGGCGGCACTGCGGTGATCACAGCAAAGGCAAACGGAGGCAGGAGCGTCACGGACACCTGCACCGTGACTGTGGGCTACAGCTTCACCCCTCCAACCACGGAATACACACTGCTCCCCGGAGAGTCCAGAAGGCTGGAACTGAATTCCACAGGTCAGTATCTTTACGGCGTCAAGTGGCAGGTGGTATCCTCAAGCCCATCCAACTGTGTCACCGTGAAAAACGGGATAGTCACGGCAAAGAACCTGTCTGCAAGCAGCTTTAATGCCACTGCTGTGGTCTCTGCAACCCACAGCGATTTCGGGGTCATCTGTTTTGATATAACCGTGGACAGGACTGTTCCAAAGACCCAGGACCTTCTGGACGCGGATAGTACCTTCCGGATAAAGTCTTACAAGATAAGCGCAAGAAAGACCCTGACCACGAATGTAGGTGTGTCCCGGTACCCGAAGGTCACCGTGAGCCTGCCCAAAGTGCTGCAGGGAAGGGAAGTGAAGTATACGATGCACACCACAGGCGTGTGCGAGATAGGAGATCCGTCTTACAACAAAAACGGCTCTAAGGCGGTCTTCGAGATACTGCCCTTGGAGCCCGGCGCCACCTATGTGACCTGGTCCGTACAGAATGCTGCCGGCAGGACTGCCAGCGCATGCACGAAGATCATCGTAAAACAGCCTGTGTATTATCTGGATATTGAAGAAGAGTCTCTCAATCTGGCGGTTGGCGCGGGACAGTACCTGACGGTGTTCGATACCATGGACAATACAAACGCAAAGGATCTCTCTTTCAGCGTAAAGGGAAAAGGCCTTAAGGTTTCAAAGTCCGGTTATGTTATGGGTACCGTCCCCGGAGTCACAGGGACCGTCACTGTGAAATGCGGCTCTGTAAAGGATGTGATCCCGGTGACAGTAGACGATACGGATCTCACTTATGTGTGCTTTACAAAGCCTTCCTTCAGCGTGAAAGCCCCAAAACTTTTGTCCTACAAGACTTCAAAGGTGGTGCTGAAGACCAATGTGAAGAAGAAGGACTATTCAATGCTCACATGGAAGATCCCCGGAAACCCGGAAGGGCTGGAAGTGGTGGAAGGAACTGTCTATGTGACCGAGGACGCTGTGCCCGGCAGTTATATTGTAAAGGCCACTTCATCGGGTTATAATACAGCCTGCTGTGAACTCATTGTAAAATGATGCTGCCGAGGTGAGCTTAAGTCCGGCTGCATTACATGTCAGACAGACATGGGCTCCGGGCTTTATATTAAAGAAAACTGATGACGATTTTATTTGCGATCATATATTTATTGCCGGGAATCCCTCTGGTCCTGCACCTGGTGCACATGTTCCAGCAGGAATCCTACAAGATACCGTCTTTCATGACCTGGATGAAAACTCATCCGGGCCGGGTCTATGCCCCTTATCTTCCGGGGAAAGTCAAAAAGAAACTCGTGTTTACCGCCAGGGTAAAGAGGCTTCTCTTCTGCATCGCCCTTTTGAACATCTGCGGGGGAGTTTTGATCTCTGTTTTTATGAATCCCTGGGCAATGTTCCTGCTTTTGATCCTGGAGCCCTGTCTGCTGCTTGTGGCCGCATGGATCATGACGCCGGTTGAAAAGGCAGTGCAGAAGCATTACATAAACGATGCCGCCCGCATGCTGAAAGACGCCCCGAAACTGGAGATCATAGGGGTCACCGGGAGCTTCGGAAAGACCAGCGTCAAATTTATCCTGCAGGAACTGATGTCCGTGAAATACGACACCCTTATGACTCCGGAATCTTACAACACCACCATGGGGGTGGTGAGGACCATAAGGGAGAGGCTTCGTCCGAACCACAGATATTTTATCTGCGAGATGGGGGCGAGAAATAAGGGCGATGTGAAGGAGATCTGCGACCTGGTGCATCCTGCGACCGGTGTGATCACAGCGCTCGGCCCCCAGCATCTGGAGAGCTTTGGGAGTCTGGATGTGACTGCCGCTTCGAAGCACGAGCTCTTTGACGCGGTGCCGGAAGGTGGCAGGAAATACGTGAACTGGGATAATGAACTCATAAGGAAATACTACGGAAATGAAAAGGGTTTGGTGAAATACGGCTTCACAGAGGAATGCGACTACAGGGTCTTTGATGTGTCCGCCGGCAGTTCCGGCACCAGGTTCAGGGTGACGGGACCTGACGGGGAGGAGGCAGAATTCACCACCGCTCTTTTGGGCAGGCACTCCGCCCTCAATATAGCGGGAGCAGCGGCTGTGGCAAACGGTTACGGCGTGAGTCTCAAGGAGATGCGTTCCGCAGTCAGGATGCTTAAGAGCGTGCCCCACAGGCTGGAGCTTGTGCGGAGAAACGGCATCAGCATCATAGACGACGCCTACAATTCAAATCCCCAGGGCTGCAGGATGGCTCTGGACACATTGTCCTTATTTACGGATGACCTTAAGATCATAGTGACTCCGGGGATGGTGGAACTGGGTGACAGGCAGTACGAGGAAAATGAACTTCTGGGGAGAGAGGCTGCGGAAGTGTGCGATTATATAGTGGCTGTGGGCAGAAAGCAGGCGGAGCCCATAAGGGCCGGCGCCATGGCAGCAGGCTTCCCGGAGGACCGGCTCTACACCGCTGAGGATCTGAAAGACGCCATGTCCTATGTGTACGCCCTGCAGGGTGGCAGGAGCAAGGCGGTCCTTTTGGAGAATGACCTTACTGACAATTACTGAAAAGGTCCCGCGTGTTAAAGGCCACGGGTTCATTTACAGCTTTCCCGGAACCGGCCCGTCAGATCAGAATATAATGCGTGTTTCTGCGCATTGTGATAAAATAAATCTGTATGCGTTTAAATGAATGAAATTCCGGAGCTGACAGCCCGGATGTGAAGGAGGAATATATGAATCAGGATCTTGTGCAGATAAGGGAGTTGTTTAAAGACCCCAAGAAATTCGAGGGACAGGAGATCACCGTGGGCGGATGGATCCGCTCCAACAGGGATTCCAAGACCTTTGGCTTCATAGTGATGAACGACGGCAGCTTTTTTGAAAACCTGCAGGTGGTGTATTCGGACAGGATGCCCGGATTTGCCGAAGTGGCAAAGCTCGGGGTGTCTTCCTGCGTGCTGGCCAAAGGCACAATAGTACTGACTCCCGAGGCGAAGCAGCCTTTTGAGATGCAGGCAAAGGAGATCACGGTGGAAGGGGCTTCGGATCCCGCATATCCCCTGCAGAAGAAGAGACACACCTTTGAGTATCTCCGGACCATCCCTCATCTCAGGGTCCGCACCAACACCTTTGAGGCGGTGTTCAGGGTCCGTTCCATTCTGGCCTATGCCATTCACAAATTCTTCCAGGAAAGGGATTTTGTTTATGTTCACACTCCCATAATCACATCCTCTGACGCCGAGGGAGCAGGGGAGATGTTCAGGGTCACCACCATGGATCCCGCGGCGGTTCCCATGACTCCCGAGGGAAATCCCGACTACGCCCAGGACTTCTTCGGAAAGCCTGTGAACCTCACGGTGTCAGGGCAACTCAACGTGGAAACCTACGCCATGGCCTTCAGAAACGTGTACACCTTCGGACCCACCTTCAGGGCTGAGCATTCAAACACCACAAGGCATGCGGCGGAGTTCTGGATGATCGAGCCCGAACTTGCATTTGCGGACCTGTCAGACGACATGGAGTGCGCGGAGGCCATGCTCAAATATGTCATTCAGTATGTGCTGGAAAACGCCCCGGAGGAGATGGAATTCCTGAACACCTTTGTGGACAAGGATCTGAAGAACAGGCTTCACCATGTGATGACCTCCGAATTCGGGCGGATCACCTACACGGACGCCATAAAGATACTGGAAAAGCACAACGACCAGTTCAATTACAAGGTCTCCTGGGGATGTGATCTCCAGACCGAGCATGAGAGATATCTGACAGAGAAGGAATTCAAGCGCCCGGTATTCGTCACGGACTATCCCAAGGAAATAAAGGCCTTTTACATGAAGCTGAACCCGGACGAGAAGACCGTGGCCGCCATGGACTGCCTGGTGCCCGGGATCGGCGAGATCATCGGTGGTTCCCAGAGGGAAGACCATTACGATCTCCTGCTGAAACGTATAAGAGAGTGCGGCATGGACGAAAAGACCTACGACTATTATCTGGATCTTCGCAAATACGGATCCGTCACCCACTCGGGTTTCGGTCTCGGCTTTGAGAGATGCGTCATGTATCTGACGGGCATGGGCAATATCAGGGACGTGGTTCCCTTCCCCAGGACCGTGGGAAGCTGTGAGCTTTAAGGATAATAAGAACATCAGAAAGACACTTCGCCTGGGGCTTGCGATCCTGCTCCAGGTGTC
>JAILIO010000210.1 GCA_024695225.1 Lachnospiraceae bacterium | reverse complement strand
TCTGGACGGGGCACAGACTGAAATAATAAGGGCTGACAACTGTTACATGGCAGTCAGGGTAAGCCCGGGAAAGCACAGTGTGGAATTCAGTTATTCTACTCCCCACATGGGGATATGGGCTCTCATAAGTCTGATCTCCATAGCGGTGCTTGTGTTCTGCCTCGTCAAGGAAATGAAAAAGAAAAGGGTCTGAAAAATTCTCGGCTATCAGTCTTTTGTGATGGTGATGGTGTTGTAGGGGATATCTATGGAGTTTTCCCGGAATCTCCTGAGCACGGTTTCCCTGATATTGCTGTTTGACAGGAAACTTGCGTTCAGATCTTTGCTTGTGACCTGTATCTTCAATATAACGCCGTTTTCCGTGAACCTGTTTACCAGGACATTCCCGTGGGATACCACGCCTTCAGTGTTGTTGCACACATCTTCTACGATCTCTTTTGCAAGCTTCACATCGGAGGAATACCCGATCTCGAACTCCAGGAAGTTGCCCACATAGTCCGTGTAATTGGTATTTACGATGACGGCCTCATCCATAACACTGTTTGGCACTATGCAGGTCTGCCCGTCGTACTGTTCCACCACCGTATGTCTCATGGTCATGCCCGTGACTATGCCCTCGGCAACCACGGTCCCGCCGTTTACAACCCGTATCTTCTGACCCACTGAGAAGGGGTTTGAAATGGACAGGATAAGTCCGGATATCAGATTTCCCAGGGGCTTCTGGGCGGCAAAGGTGAAAAGGGCCAGGGCTATGGAGCCGGACTGGAACAGCTGGGAGCCCAGGGTATTCACGCTGGGGAACAGGTTGAAGATCACTATCATAGTGGCAACCACTATGCCCACATTTGAAATGCTGTTAAAGAAGCGAAGGGCTACGGAACTGGTCTTTTTCTCGACCCTGCGGAAGAGGAAATTCACCAGCTTGATGCTCAGCATGCATACGCACACGGCCAGTATGACTGCAAGTATGGCTGTTTTCGGGTTCATGTTTTCCATGGCTATAAATTAGAATATAGACTGCGCCCTGTCAAGAAGTGCGAAGATACGGGAGGTGGATGGAGGGCTGCTCATGGGGCCTTTGTGAAGACTGATCTGCCATGCCCAAGACACAGATGAAGGGCGTGGGCAGGTCACGGTATTGACAAAGGTGTCATAAATGGGACATTATGTAGCGTACGGAGGTGATCGCATATGGAATCCGGAAAAAACAGAAATGATAAAGTATATATGGCTGCCCTGGTGGACAGATACAGGGTTGAACTGGAGCCTCTTCTGAGATATGTGCCCTACCTTGAATCCAAGGCCGGAGTGGGGGCTGCATCCACCTACGGAGATCAGGGGATATCCCGGAATTCTCTCATGTTTCCCGTATATGACGGGACGTTGCTCTCATTTATCAAAGAGGTGAAGGAGACAACTCTCATCGACAAAAACTATCCTTATGTTTATTCCAAAAAGATGATAAGGACTGTGGAGGATGAGAAGGATCTGATCGAGAGGTCCGATCTGATCGAAATGGACAACATAACTGCCATTCTCTCCAAATATGTGCTGGAGGGCTCGTATAAGGCCGTTGTGTGGACCAAGGGCGTCAGAGAGGGTATATTCCTGGCGGTCCTCAAGAAAATGAAGGCAAATATCGACTATTGGAGCCGCACTCTCGCCCTTGAAAAGAGTGTTGCCATAGAGATGAAGGACTGAGAGATGAGTGAAAGATCGGAGAGCAAGAAAAAACTTATCTTTGACTGTGCCCGAAAACTGTTTTCCGAGCGTGGTTACCGGGATGTGACCATGTCGGACGTGGTGGAGAGCGCGGGCATCAGCAGGGGAGGTCTCTATCTGTACTACACAGGTACGGAGGATCTGTTCAGGGATGTGATAAAGGAGGAAATGGAAAGCCATGTATATCCCGATGCCGGATCCGGCTCGCCTGCAGAAGTGCTGGCTGTTTTTCTCAGAAACTGCAAAAAAAGGATACTGAAAAAGAGCGGCAGTCTGGAGAGAGCTCTTTACGAGTACAGTTTTGCCGGGAGCGGACGGGAAGAGTATCTGAAGAAAGAGTTTGATGAGGGGGTATCATTTCTCACCGGAGTGATCGAGATGGGAATGGAGACCGGGGAGTTTACAAGTTCCGACCCCGGAGGAGACGCCCTGAATATAATGTACATCCTGGAAGGGATGAGGATAAAGGCACAGACATCCGGCATCCGCAGTGCTGATGTGGATTCGGAGATCATGCATATGATCAGCAGACTGGCTTCCAGCTGAGACGGGGGAGAATGATGAGTGTAAAAAGAGTATTTGTCGAAAAGAAACCGGAATATGCCATCAAGGCTTCGCAGCTTTTGTATGAGATAAAAGCATATCTGGGGATCAAAGGGATAACAGGGGTCAGGGAGTTTATCAGATACGACTCCGAGGGTATATCCGAGGATGTATACAGGAAAGCCTGTACCACAGTGTTCAGCGAGCCTCCGGTGGACATCCTGTATGAGGATTCGATCGATATCCCGGAGGGAGCCCGGGTGTTTTCATCCGAATATCTTCCGGGGCAGTACGATCAGAGAGCCGATTCCGCGGTCCAGTGCATAAGGTTTCTCAGGGGAGCTGAGGAACCGGTCATAAGGACCGCTGTCACATATGTGCTGGAGGGCAGCATATCCGATGAGGAGTTTAAAAAGATACAGGATTACTGTATAAACCCTGTGGATTCCAGGGTGGCGGCGGAAGAAAAGCCTGAAACCTTGAGGACTTCCTATCCCGAGCCTGATGATGTGAAGGTCATGGAAGGCTTCAGGGATATGGATGATGAGAAGATAAGGGAATTGTGCTCGTCCATGGGGCTTGCCATGACCTTCAAGGATCTGCTCTGTGTCAGAAGTTATTTCCGGGATGAGGAAAAGAGAGACCCCACCATCACGGAGATACGGGTTCTGGACACCTACTGGTCGGATCACTGCAGACACACAACATTCTCCACTGAGATAAAGGATGTTTCCTTTGACGAAGGCTATTTCAGCGACCCCATAAGGACCAGTTTCCAGAGTTATCAGGACACCAGGGAAGAACTCTACGGCGACGATCAGAAGAGATTCCCCTGCCTTATGGATCTGGCCCTCATAGGCATGAAGAAATTAAAGAGTGAGGGAAAACTCACAGATCTGGAGGAATCCGAGGAGAACAACGCCTGTACGGTCATAGTGAATATCGATGTGGACAGGGGAGATGGGATGGAGACAGAGGAATGGCTTCTGTTCTTTAAAAATGAGACCCACAACCATCCCACGGAAATAGAACCCTTCGGTGGAGCTGCCACATGTCTCGGAGGGGCCATAAGGGATCCTCTTTCCGGAAGGGGATATGTTTACCAGGCCATGCGGGTCACCGGAGCATCGGATCCCAGAGTGCCGGAGAGCGAGACCCTTCCCGGGAAGCTTTCACAGAAGAGGCTGGTGAGGGGAGCGGCCCACGGCTATTCCTCCTACGGAAACCAGATAGGTCTGGCCACGGGATATGTAAAAGAGATATATCACCCCGGTTATAAGGCAAAGAGACTGGAGATCGGGGCTGTCATGGGAGCAGCGCCCAGAAAGAATGTGAAACGTCTGTCTCCCACCCCCGGCGACAGCATAATCCTTTTGGGCGGCAGGACCGGAAGGGACGGCATCGGAGGTGCTACCGGGTCTTCCAAAGCCCACACTGAGAAATCCATTGAGGACTGCGGCGCGGAAGTTCAGAAGGGAAATGCCCTGACGGAGAGAAAGCTTCAGAGACTCTTCAGGCGCCCTGAAGTGTCTGCTGTCATAAAAAAGTGCAATGACTTTGGAGCAGGCGGCGTGGCTGTGGCTATCGGGGAACTGGCAGACGGAATAGAAGCAGATCTGGATCTGGTACCCAGAAAATATGAAGGCCTGGACGGCACAGAACTGGCCATTTCCGAGTCCCAGGAGAGAATGGCCGTGGTGGTGGCACCTGAAGATACGGAATTTTTCCTGGAGAGATCCAGGGAAGAAAACCTGGAAGCAACTGTAGTGGCCAGGGTGACTGATGCCCCCAGACTTGTTCTTAAATGGAGAGGCCACAGGATAACGGATATTTCCAGGGCTTTTCTGTCCACAAACGGAGCACATCAGGAGACAACGGTCCATGTGCCCGTGCCGGATGAAGAAGAGAATTACATAAAGAAGAACGCCTCCCGGAAGGTGGCGGAGGATCTGGAAAAGGGTGATATAAAAGCTGCATTGAAGGACACTCTCTCCGACCTCAACGTCTGTTCCGAAAAGGGACTGGTTGAAATGTTTGACTCCACCATAGGAGCCGCATCGGTCCTGATGCCCTTCGGAGGGAAATATCAGATGACCCCCGCCCAGGTCATGGCTGCGAAGCTTCCTGTGTCCGGCGGTGAAACGGACGCTGCAAGCGTGATGGCTTACGGCTTTGATCCCTATCTGTCCGACTGGTCCCCCTATCACGGCGCGATCTATGCGGTGACGGAATCCGTGGCAAGGCTGGTGGCAGCAGGCTGTGATCCCAATGGCATACATTTCACCTTCCAGGAATACTTTAAGAGGATGAATAATGACCCGGTCAGGTTCGGAGCTCCCTTTGCGGCTCTTTTGGGAGCATATGACGCCCAGGTGGGATACGGTCTGGCTTCCGTTGGAGGAAAGGACAGCATGTCCGGGTCCTTCAATGACATTGATGTTCCCCCCACTCTGGTATCCTTTGCGGTGGATATGGCCAAAGCATCGGAAGTGCTGACTCCGGAGCTCAAGAAGCCCGGCAGCAGGCTGGTCCTTATTTCCATAAACAGGGATGACTACGACATACCGGTGTACAGGGATGTCAAGGACACTTACAGCGCGGTGGCAGGGCTTATAAAAGAAGGCCTGGTGTTGTCTGCCTATGCACCCGACGCCTTCGGCGTGGCAGCTGCAGTATCCGTCATGGCTTTCGGAAACGGACTGGGGGTGGATATCGACAGCGACAGGATGGATCCTGAGGATCTGTTCTCATTTGCAACAGGGGATCTGATACTGGAGATGTCTCCTGAGGCCGTGGAAAAGCTCGAAGATACGGAAGTGGACTGCCTGGATTTCGGATGTGTCAGAGAGGAGCCGGTATTCAGGTACGGGGATGTGGAAGTCAGCATCGACGAAGCCTGCAAAACCTGGTCTGAGCCCTTATCCAAGGTTTTCCCTTACATATCCGCAGAAGGAAAGGAAAGGGTTGAATGTAAGGTGTTCAGCTCAGGGGATATGCCGGTCTGCAGGACCAGAGTGTCCTCGCCTTCCGTGTTCATTCCCGTGATGCCCGGCACCAACTGTGAGTACGACACTGCAAGGGCCTTTGAGAGAGCCGGGGCTAAGACCCGGACGGAGGTGTTTATAAACCTCTCCGAGACCGATATAGACGAGAGTGTGCGCAGGTATGTGAAGGCCATCGACGAGTCCCAGATCATAATGTTCCCCGGGGGATTCTCCGCAGGAGACGAGCCTGACGGTTCCGCCAAATTCTTCGCCACGGCCTTTGAAAATCAGAACATAAAAGATGCCGTCACCAGACTCCTGGAGGAGAGAGACGGGCTGATCCTGGGCATATGCAACGGTTTCCAGGCGCTTATAAAACTGGGACTTGTGCCCTGGGGCAGGATAACCGGGCAGGACGCTGCGTCTCCCACCCTTACGTACAACACCATAGGCCGTCATATCTCCAAGATGGCGTATATAAAGACTGTGACCGACAAGTCCCCCTGGCTGTCCCTTGCGGAACCGGGAGGAGTGTACGCCAATCCGGCATCCCACGGCGAGGGAAGGTTTGTGGCTCCTTTGGATGTCATAAGGAAACTCGAGGAGAACGGCCAGATCGCCACCAGATACTGCGATCCCGACGGCAATATCTCCATGGACGAAAATTATAATATCAACGGCTCATTTGGCTCGGTGGAGGGCATACTGTCACCGGACGGGCGGGTCTTTGGAAAGATGACCCACTCGGAGAGGATCGGGGAGAATGTCCAGAAGAATATCTGCGGAGTGCAGGATATGAGGCTCTTTGAGGCGGGAGTCAGGTATTTCAGCCTTTGATGCATCTTGCCAAAACAGGCTGCCGGGTGATATGATACCTTGGCTTTTGCGTTGAACCATTGATTATCGATACTGACCGGAGCAAAGAGCAGGACAAGAGGTGAAACAGATGAGTGATTACAGGATAATAACAGATGCCAGTGTTGACGTTGTACCCGGGACCATGGAAGACCACCCTGTTGAAGTCATACCCATGGAAGTGAGCATGACTGACGGCAAGATGTTCATGCACTATTACGATTACAGGGAAATGAGTGCAAAGGATTTTTACCAGGCGCTCAGAAACGGCGTTATGGCATCTACATCCCAGATAACCCCTCAGAGGTACATTGATTTTTTCACGCCCATACTTGAAAAGGGAGAGGATTTTATTTATCTGGCCCTGTCCGGAGGTCTTTCCCAGACCTATTCGGCAAGCGTTGTGGCCATAGAAGAACTTAAAAACCGCTTTCCCGACAGGAAGATGTACACATTCGATTCCCTTGGGGCCTCCGGCGGGCTCGGGCTCATGGTTTTGGAAGCTCAGAAGCAGAAGGAGAGAGGGCGCGCCATTGACGATGTGGCCAAGTGG
Organism: Lachnospiraceae bacterium; assembly: GCA_024695225.1. Taxonomy (GTDB): domain Bacteria; phylum Bacillota; class Clostridia; order Lachnospirales; family Lachnospiraceae; genus JAEELB01. The sequence goes on along the minus strand of JAILIO010000210.1, from coordinate 4,392 downwards.
GTTGAAGACATCCGGCTGAATGTGGCCTACACCTGGACTGTGGACAATCTGATGCACCTGAGCCGGGGCGGCAGGGTGAAGACCGGCACCGCCATCATCGGCACTGCATTAAATATAAAGCCTTATGGAAATATCGACAGCAACGGAAGTCTTCCAATGCTGGGAAAGTGCCGCGGCAAGAAGTCCAGCCTGAATAAACTGTTTGAGATGATGAAAAATGACCAGGCCTATCAAGAGGGAGATGAAGTTCTGGTCCAGCACTGCGACTGCCAGGAAGACGCAGATGCCCTGAAGAAACTGATATTGGACGAGTTCCCCGGCAAAAAGGTCTATACGGTCTATACCGGACCTGTGGTGGGAGCTCACCTGGGACCCGGCAGTATCACTCTTTTCTACTGGGCCAAGGATAAAAGGTGATCATATATGAGATCTGTTTTGTCTGTGAGAATGATATCCGCTGCCCTTTCTGTTGCGCTGCTGTTTAGTTCGGCGGGCACACTGAATGTGAGAGCCATGTCTGTCATTTCCACATTTACCACGAAGTCCGATTACGATGCCGCCAGAGATACCAATATGTCAGTGGCGGCGTCCAGGATAAACGGATATGTGCTGGAGCCCGGACAGGAATTCTCTTTCAGCACCACCATTCTGCCGAGACGTACGGTAAACGGCTATGTGTATGCGGAGACAGTGCTTAAGAACGGAAGGATAGCCGGCGGCTGGGGAGACGGCATATGCCAGGTTTCGACCACTCTGTACGACGCCCTTTTGATCGCAGGGATCCCACCTCTGGAGAGGCATCCCCACTCAAGTCCGGTGTCCTATGTACCGGAAGGTTTTGACGCGGCCATATCCACCCCGGGGCGGAAGGATTTCAGGTTTGTGAACACTCTCTCCCACCCTATCGTGATCGGAGCTTCAGTCGACAAGGGGGCTGTCACGGTGAATATAGCAAAACCCTGAGGAAATTTTTTCAATAAATATAAGGACCGGAGATTTTTCTCCGGCCTTTTTTTCTGAAAGGCTAAAGTTAAACAGGAATCGTCCGATATAAAAGATGCAGGCGTTAAGTTTTATGAGACTGCATTTGTATATTTTAAAGCAAAGGAGTTGATGATCTATGCGTATCGAAGCTTATAATCAGATCCAACAGATCTATGGAGCCCAAAAGGTCAGGAATACGACAAAGACAGGTTCTGCGTCTTTTTCTGACAGTCTCCAGATCTCACAGACAGGGAAGGACATACAGACCGCGAAGGCAGCTCTTGCCAGGACTGCGGATGTAAGGACTGCTCTTGTGGACCGCGTGAGGCAGAGCCTTGAAAACGGAACATACAATGTGAGCCCGGATCAGTTCGCTGACAAGATCCTCGGTTCAAACAACTGATCGGCGTACAGTATGGCCAGTTTGATGGAAAATCTTATCGGTGTCCTCAATGAGGAGTGTGACGCTTACGAGGAATTGCTCAAGGCGTCCATGAAGAAGACACCGGCCATTGTTTCCGACGATCTGGAAACCCTGTCGAATGTCACGGAAGAAGAGCAGGAGATCGTGGGAAGGATATCGTCCATAGACCATAAAAGGTCGGAAGCGTGGGCGGATATTGCGAACGTGCTGAACAGGGATGTGAAGACGCTCAAACTTAAAGACCTCATCAAGATAATGGAGAACCGGCCGGAGGAGCAGAAAGCCCTCTCCAAGATATATGACCGGCTTCACAGCGTTACAAAAGAGGTCAGCAGAGTCAATAAGCAGAATCAGGAGCTGTTGGAAAGCGCGCTCGAAATGGTACAGTACACCATGAACGTGATCCAGTCGTCCAAGGCCGCCCCGGAAAACGCAAATTACAACGGGATGGCGGAGAATACAGGTGCCACCCTGGGAAGTGCCCGCAGCTCATTTGATGCAAAACAGTAGCAGAGGAGTTCATTATGAGCCTGATGAGCAATCTTTATCTCGGGGTCACCGGCCTTTCCGCATCTTCAAATGCGCTTAACACAACGGCGCACAACATGTCCAATGTGGACACGGATGGGTACACCAGACAGCAGATCCTGCAGAGCACAAGAACATACGTAAATATAAACGACCAGATGAAACCCGAGGGGAAGATGCAGACAGGACTTGGAGTCCAGTATGCGGAGACCCGTCAGGTCAGGGATTATTTCCTGGATAAGAGCTACAGGCAGGAGACCGGGAGAAAAGAATTCTACTCCGAGCAGGCAAAGGCTACTGAACAGATCGAGGATATACTGGGGGAATCCAGCGCAGGAGTCTCCTTTTCCCAGTCCCTTGAGAATCTCTGGGTAGCGGTGGAGGAACTGGACAAGGATCCCACCAGCCTGACCAATCAGAGTCTCTTCATAACCCGTTGCAGCGAGTTTGTGGACAATGCAAACGGGGTCTACGACAGTCTTAAAGAATATCAGCAGAACCTCAATACAACCGTGGACAATTATGTGAAGACCATAAATCAGGCTGCGGAGCGTATTGAAGAACTGAATATACAGATAGTGAAGATCGAGGGTGGCAAAGTAGAGAATGCAAACGACCTCAGGGATGAGAGAAACGCTCTCCTGGATGAACTTTCTACCCTTGCCTCCATTTCTTATGTGGAAGATGGAGAGGGTTATGTCTCCGTACAGCTGGAAGGCAGGGATCTGGTAAAGGGCGGCTCTGTGAACACCATCGATATCTACACCGATCCCGTCACCGGTTTTGACACTCCCTTCTGGAGCAATCTCGCAGCATATTCGGAGACCTCCGGCGTGGGCGGAGTTGTGAAGAGCGTTATCCCTTCGTCTGTTGAAGATGCAGAACTTTTCGACCTGGACAGGGAGATAGCCACAGAGTACAACAACGATATCGGAAGTCTTAAGGGTGTCCTTCTGGCCAGGGGAGATCACGCAGCCACATTTGCGGAAATAGATCCGAATGATGCGAACGCCATGGCCACATATGAGGACGATATCGCCCAGTCCGCCATCATGAACGCCCAGGCTGAGTTCGATATGCTGATACACAATATCACCTCAAAGATAAATGAGATCTTTTCGGGATACGGCGATACGAAGAGTGCCAATCCCGTGACCATATTTACAGTGATGTCTACTGATTCTGCAAAGACAACATCTGTAGACGGAGCGGTCTATCCGGATGAAGAGGATCTGACATGCGGGAATATCCAGCTCAACCAGTCCCTCAGAGCAACCCCTTCACTTATTTCTCTCAGATCGGCTGAAGGAGAGGAAGACAAGATCGTGACAACCGCCCTTAAAGAGGCTTTCGAGGATGAGGCGTACACCCTGAATCCTTCCATAACAACAAAGGTTTCCTTCAACGGCTACTACAACGCCATGATCGGACAGGTGGCCAGCGCAGGGGACGTCTTCAAGTCCATAGAGTCAGCGCAGGAGACCACGGTGAATTCACTTGAGAACGCAAGACTTCAGATCACAGGGGTCAATTCCGATGAAGAACTTGAATTCATGGTAAAGTTCCAGAACGCCTACAATGCTTCCAGCCGTTACATCAATGTGGTGAATGCCATGCTGGGAACCATTATAGAGCAGATGCAGTGACAAGGAGGTAACACATGCCCTCTACATTTTTCGGATTGAATATATCAGCTTCAGGCCTGAGAGCAGCCAATGCCGCCCTGAACACCACCGCCAACAATGTGGCCAATGCCCAGACAGACGGGTACAGCAGACAGAAGGTGACCCAGAGTGCCTCTGACGCTATAAGAGTGTACACCACCTACGGTTCAATGGGATCAGGCGTGGACACGGACTCCATCGACAGGGTCCGGGATTCCTTCTACGATGAGAAGTACAGGGATAATGAGAGCAGGCTGGGAGAGCAGGACAAGAAATATTATTACTGCAAACTCATAGAAGATTATTTTACAGATGACAAGGTCAGCGGATTCAACACCATCTTCACCGATTTTATAAACAATCTGGAGGAAGTGACAAAGACTGCGGATGTGGAGTCCACAAAGAAGATGCTGATAGAGCAGACCAGCAGCCTTACGGATTACTTCAACAACATGTACGGCAATCTCCAGAAGATGCAGAGCGATGTGAACCAGGAGCTGAAGACCTGTGTGGATGAGCTGAACACCCTTGCCACAGAACTTGCCAGCATAAATAAGCAGATAAATGTCATCGAGCTCACCGGGGCAAAGGCAAATGAACTCCGGGACAAGAGGGATGTCATAGTGGACAAGATCTCCAATATAGTCAGCGTGGAAACCCAGGAGCTCCCCATATATGACAAGAACGGTGAGGAGACCAACGCCACCAGGTTTATACTTCAGCTGGTGGGGGGTCAGACCCTTGTAGACCAGAACGAAGCCAGGCAGATCGCCTACACCGCCAGGGATGACG
>JAILIO010000186.1 GCA_024695225.1 Lachnospiraceae bacterium | reverse complement strand
GGAGGAGAACGATAGATGAAGAAAGAGATCACTACATCGGTATATACATTCAGGGATCTCATAAAAAACGATCTGCTGTACGTGGATAAGACAGAGTACCTGTACAAGATGGTCCGTGTCACCAAGGGCCAGTTTTTCTGTGCCCGTCCCCGCAGATTTGGCAAGAGTATGGTCACTTCTGCCCTTAAAGAGATTTTCAGCGGCAACAGGGAACTTTTTGAAGGACTCTATATATATGACTGTGATTACAGCTGGGAAAAGTATCCCGTTATCGAAGTGGATTTTTCCAGGGCCAACACCACCTCTGTCATGGTGCTGTCGGAATGGCTCACAAACCTGATCCACAGCTATGCTGCGCAGTACGGGGTGACTCTGGAAAATACGGACCCCGCGCTCCTTTTCAGCGAACTCATTGAGAAGATATCCCGCAAGGAAAATAAGGGCGTTGTCCTGCTGGTGGACGACTATGACAAGCCGATCCTGGACCACATCGAGAATGAAGCGGAGGCAGAGAAGTTCAGCAGTTTCTTTGACGCGTTTTCATTTTTCCAGGTCATAAAGGGCTGCGATCCCTATCTCAGGTTCGTGTTCATCACCGGGATAACCAAGTTTGCAAAGGTTTCATTCTTCAACAACCTGAACAGCGTAAATGATATCACCCTGAACGAAGAGTATGCCTGCATGTTCGGGTATACGAAGGCTGAGTTCATGGATTATTTTGACGATTATATCGATCAGGAGGTCCGTAAAAGGGTTGATGCCAAGGAGGAGGCGTTCCTGGCCGAGCAGGCCCGCATTGAGGAAGAGAAGCGGGCGGCGGAAGAGGAAAGGCGCAGGAAGGAAGAGGAGAAGTTCAGGAAAGAGGAAGAGAAGAAGAGGAGAGAAGCCCTCAAACGCGAGAAGGAAGAAGCCAGGCGTCACAAGAGACGCCACACTCCCGGGGACCGGATCGGGGACATCGGAGAGGACGCAGAAGATACTGCGCAAATCGCAGATTCTGAAGAATATGCAGAAGCTGAAAAATATGCAAAAACTGCAGAAGGTGCAGATATTGAGGCATATGTGGAAGCTGCAGAACGCGCCGGAACCGCAGAAGCTGCAGATATTGAAGAACGCACAGATATTGAGGAATATGTAGAGGCTGCAGAACGAGCAGATACGGCAGATATTGCTGAAATTGCAACAGGTGAAGAAAGTGCAGACCGTGCAGATGCTGCGGAAAGTGCAGACCGTGCAGATACGGCGGAAGATGCAGAAAGTGCAGACCGCACAGATTCTGAAGAAACCGGGGATATAGCAGAGACTGCGGAAAGTGAAGATGCTGCAGAAGATGCAGATATCGACGGCACGGAAGGCTCAGAGGAAACTGACAGCGCTGAAGGAGCACCGGAAGAGGATCCTGCTGAGGAGAAAGTCCGCGGATCCCGCAAGAAGAAAAAACGTTCCCGCGGGTTTTTCGGAGGCCTCTTCGGCTTTTGGAAAAAACATTCCGAAGACCCGGACAGCGAAGAGGAGGAAGAGCAGGAAAACCCTGATGTATCTGACGATACAGAGGAAGAGCAGGAAAATCCTGATGAATCTGAGGATACAGAGAAAGAGCAGGGATACTCTGACGGATCTGAGGATACAGAGGAAGATGAGGAATACTCTGACGGATCTGAGGATACAGATGAGGAGCAGGGATACTCTGAAGTCTCCGAAGATTCAGAGATAAATGAGGACGAAGAAACCGGGACAGTCCATGAGGATGAGAAGGAGAACGGTTCTGAAAACGCATCCTTCGGAGAACCTTGGGATGAGGGAGCCACAGAGACTGAGCCTTCAGAGGAAACAGAAGGAGAGTCTGAGACTGAAGAAACAACTGCCGGTTCGGACAATGTAAGCATAGTCCTCAGGAATACGGAAGAAAAGAAAGATCCTGAAGAAACTGCGGAAAATGCTTCTGAAGCAGATGCAGGAGAGGTTTCTGAAGCAGCTGTGGAGGATCCTTCAGAAGAATCTGTAGGAGATCCCTTAGAAAAATCTGTGGAAGATCCTTCAGAAGAATCTGTGGGAGAGATCACAGAAGAGACCTCTGAGGAAAACGCAGAGAAAACCATAGAAGAAACTTCGGAAAACTCTGTGGATGAGAAGGCTGCAGAAGAGAAGACCGCAGAAAATGAAGTTTCCGGAGAAGATCCTTCCGTGGAAGAAGGGAAGGAAGAAACCCGGTCAGGGCGCAGAAGAAGGAAAAAGAAAAAGAAGAAAAAAGAAAACGCAGTGATGGCTGCGGCTGTTAAACGCCTGACTGCAACCGACCCCTCTGAGATCCTTGAGGAAGAACAAAGGGCAGAGGAAGCTTACGCGCAGGAGATCGCAGAACAGGAAAAGGATTCAGAAGAGGAAACTGCGGAAGCGGAAACATTCGAAGGGAAGGTTTCCGGACAGGACACCGCACAAGAAGCGGAGCCTTCCGGGCAGGATACTGCGGACGAAGCAGATCCTTCCGGGCAGGGTGCTGCAGAAGATGCGGAGACCGGCGAGCAGGTTTACGAAGAGAATTCCGAAACCCCGGGCACTGAGGACCCTGATATCCCGCAGCATGCGAAGGGCTACATGGAAGACGATGAGGATGATTACGACCCGGATCTGGATGAGCTTCTTGCAGAGGCGGAGAATGAGTCCGTGGGTGACCGCTCCTATGTGGAGGAACTCATGGCCGGAACAGAAGATGAGGGCGCATATACCGGGTATGAGGATGAACCTTCTGAGGATGAAGAGGAGGATGAGCCGGTCCCTGTCTTTGATTACGACGCCGTGTATGAGGAAGAGAAGAAGGCCCTTGTGACAGAGATCAGAAAGTGGTACGGCGGTTTCAGATTTTATCCCGGAGCCCCTGCCGTGTACAACCCGGTGTCCCTGGGGAAGTATTTCACAAACGGCTGCGATACCAGAAACTACTGGTTCTCCACGGGAATGCCCGGATTTATCATGGATATGTTCAAGAAGAACAGGCTTACTGTGGAGGATGTGACGGGAAAGGAGATCCCGGAGACTTCCATAGATACATTTAACGTGTCTGAACTGTCCGGAGGCAAGATGTCTGAAGACAGAGTTCTCCAGATGCTGTTCCAGACGGGATTCCTGACCATCAAACGGATGGAGATGCGAAACGGTTTCAGGACATATGTGCTGAAATTCCCCAACAGGGAGGTCAGGAAAACCTTCCAGCAGTGCTATGTGACGCCGATCGAAAGGCCTGCAGTACCGGTAAAGGCTGCGAAAAAGGAAAAAGTAAAGGCAGAGAAGAAGGAAGCAAAACCTTTAGGACCCATAGTGCCGGTGCTGTGTGTGCTGTTCTCACTTATAACAGCCCTCGCCATTTTCCTGATAGTCAGGATGAACGACGACTGGGTTGATGCCCATGAGCAGCTGGCCTATGAAGAGACATATATAGACGAACTCTTGAAGGAATCGGAGACCCAGGAGAAGGAACTGCAGGAAGAACTGGAATCGGCGAAAAAAGACAATGAGGTCTCCCAGGATGAGATCGACGAGTTAAATGCGGAAAAAGAAAGCGTGGAGGAAGATATCCGCTCATATCAGGAAGAAAATGCAGAACTTGAGGAAGCGGTTACAGACCTCTACGGACCCGGTGCGGTGGAAAATCTGAAGTCACAGTACGACCTGCCCGGAAACACCAGCACCGGTGGCAGCTCGAGCGGCAGCGATGCTTCGAACAGTTCCGGGAATACAGGGCTTGACGATGTTTTGAACAATGCAGAAGCAGTTCTGCAGTGAGGTGACAAAATGAGAGGTGGAGTCATAGCGCTTATAATATTTGGCACTATCGCCGGTATCTCTGCAGGGACCGCAGGGTACAGGTTTTATACCATAAATCATATAGACGACAGGCTTGAGAAACTCTATGCCAAGGAAGATGCCATAAATGAATCCATGAGCAGCGTAAGCGAAAAGTACGATGAAGCCATGAATGAGATCTCAAACCCTTACGATGCAGCTTCGGAAGAGCTTGACAATGCATGGTCCAGGTATAACGAGATAGAGTCTTACAATTCGGGCCTGATAGACCTGATAAATACTTACGGAGAGGACGAGGAGGAGACCGAGGAAACTGAGGAAGAAACGGAGGAGACTGTAGAGACAACCGAAGAGTCAACCTCTCCGGCGGCCCCTTCTGAGACACCGGCCCCTGCTCCAAATAACACGGATCCCAATGCAACAAATCCTCCCACATCCACAAATCCCGTGCCTGAAGGGCTGGATCTTTTGGAATGTGAGACTTATATAGAGACTGACGCGGAAGGTCATTACATCATATATGATTCTGAACTGGATGAATACGGATACTATGATGAGGAGGGAGCCTGGTGGACTCTGGAGGGTTATGTAAGACACAGTTGATCCGGCAGATGATGAAGCAGGCATTATGACCACCGGAAGCAGTGAGCTGTGGTTACGAAACAGATTTTTGACCACCGGAAGCAGCTGCCGTGGTTATGAAACCGACCTGGGAGACGATAGGGCAGAGCATGCGGTTCTGCTGCGGTTATGGCAGCAGGATCCGAAAAATATCGTGATCACGACGATATCATGGTCAGACAGATATCACTACAGATGATATAACCACGGACCATATCACTACGGACGATATTGCTATCAGATGGAGGGAAATAAATGAGCGACAAAAAGAAGATAATTCTTACCGGAGACAGACCCACCGGAAAACTTCACGTAGGACATTATGTGGGGTCCCTAAGGAGGAGGGTTGAACTGCAGAACAGCGGTGAATTCGATGAGATATTCATAATGATCGCAGATGCCCAGGCCCTCACGGACAACGCCAGGGATCCCCAGAAGATAAGGGACAGTCTGTTGAATGTGACTCTGGACTATCTGTCCGCCGGCATAGATCCCGCAAAGTCCCACATTCTGATACAGTCCATGATCCCGGCACTCCCTGAGCTCACCGCATACTATATGAACCTGGTGACAGTCCAGAGGGTGGGCAGGAATCCCACGGTCAAGTCGGAGATCAAGATGAGAGGCTTTTCCGAGGGTGAGGCCGACAATGAAGAGGGCACTCCCGTCGGATTTTTCTGTTATCCCATCTCACAGGCAGCGGATATAACGGCCTTCGACGCCACCGTCGTCCCGGTGGGTGAGGATCAGGAGCCCATGCTGGAACAGACCAGGGAGATCGTCAGGAAGTTCAATTCCATCTACGGAGAGACCCTGGTGCTGCCGGACATCCTTCTCCCCGGAAACCTGGCATCCCGCAGGCTTCCCGGCACGGACGGGAAGGCCAAGATGAGCAAATCCCTGGGGAACTGCATCTACCTTTCTGATGATGAGGCTGCGGTTTCCGCGGCGGTGAAGACCATGTTCACAGACCCCACGCATCTTAAGGTCACCGATCCCGGGCACACCGAGGACAATCCGGTGTTTATTTACCTGGAAGCCTTTGCAGGGGAGGATAATAAGGACGCCTCTGCGCTCTTTGCAGAGTATGCTCCGGATTACAAGGATCTGAACGAGATGGAAGAGCATTACAGAAGAGGCGGCCTTGGGGATGTGAAGGTGAAGAAGTTCCTGGACAAGGTGCTTCAGGAAACCCTTTCTCCCATCAGGAAGAGAAGGGCTGAATACGAGAAAGATATCCCCGCAGTTTATGAGATCCTGAAAGAGGGCACCGCATATGCGGCCGAGACTGCAGCAAACACCCTTAGCCGTGTGAAGCGTGTCATGGGGATCGATTATTTCAGAGGAATGTAAATATGTGCGGAATAGTAGGATATACAGGAACGGAAAAGGCGGAGGGTGTCATCGCCGATTCCCTGACCCTTCTGGAGTACAGGGGGTACGACAGCGCAGGGCTTGCCCTGGCCGGCAGCAAGAGCCGCTCCATCGATATCTACAAGTGCGCAGGAAGGGTGTCTGATCTCAGAAGCCTTCTGGACAGAAATATGAAACTGGAGGACAGGGAGGCCACCTGCGGAGTGGGGCACACCCGCTGGGCCACCCACGGCGGAGTTACGGATACGAACGCCCACCCTCACCGCGTTGGCACGGTGACACTGGTCCACAACGGTATCATTGAGAACTTCAGGGAACTGACAGAGGAGTTCAGGCTCAAGGGAAAGCTTAAGAGTGAGACCGATACCGAGGTGGTGGCGGGAGTGCTGGACAGCTTTTACGCCGAATCCGAGGATCCAAAGAAGGCCATAGTTCAGACCCTCAAGGTCATAAAGGGCACGTTTGCGCTGGTGATAATGTTTGCAAACTACCCAGATGTGATATTTGCCGTGAGAAATGTGTCACCCATAGTGGCCACACAGTCGGAGCAGGGCTCCATGCTGGCCAGTGACCTCACGGCCCTGACCAGGTTCACTGACAGATATTTTGTGATCCCCGAGTACACCATAGCGGAACTCCACCGCTCTGCCCTGTACCTTTGGACCATGGACGGGAAGCCCGTGGATCCCGAATGGTGCACCATGGACTGGGAGAAGAATTCCTCAGACAAGGGCGGATATCCCTTCTACATGGAGAAGGAGATAAATGAACAGCCCGACAGCATCAGAAAGACCATCGAGAGCAGGCTTAAGAACGGCCTTCCCGATTTCTCGGTGGATGAGATCGACGATTCGATATTTGAGGATACAGACAATATAACCGTGGCGGCCTGCGGCACTGCCATGCACACGGGACTTGTGTTCCAGAATCTGGCGAGAAAGATGCTGAAGACGGAGGTGAAGGTCTGCCTGGCTTCAGAGTACATGTATGAATCACCCGTGGTTGGTGACAAGACCCTTTTGATCGCAGTATCCCAGTCCGGCGAGACCATAGATACGCTGCAGGCGGTCAAGTATGCAAAGGAAAGGGGAGCCAGGACGCTTGGGATAATAAATGTCAGAGGTTCTTCCATTGCCCGGGAGTGTGAAGGCGTGCTGTTCACAAACGCGGGACCGGAGATCGCGGTTGCGTCCACAAAGGCTTATACGACCCAGCTTTCCCTTTTGTACCTGGTGATCGCCAAGATCGCCATGGTAAAGGGCCTCTGGGATGATAAAAAGGTCAGGGAGTTTACGGAAAGCCTTGTAAAGACCCCTGAATCCGTAAGCAATGTGCTGGAAGAGAAAAACGATATACATATAATCGCAAGGAATATCTTGGAAGCCCGGGATCTCTTCATGATCGGGAGAGGGCTTGACTATGCGGCGCTGCAGGAGGGGTCCCTGAAACTTAAGGAAGTTTCCTATATCCATTCGGAAGCCTACGCCTCGGGGGAGCTGAAGCACGGCCCCATCGCCCTTATTACCCAGGAAACCCCGGTGGTGGCCCTGGCAACGCAGGAGTCACTGCTGAAAAAGGAACTTTCAAATGTGAGGGAAGTCAGGAGCCGCGGAGCCTCGGTGGTCTTATTTGTAAAGGAGGCCATGTCAGAAGGGCTTGAGCAGGAGTTCAATATAGTGAGACTCCCGGATCTTCCGGATGAATTCATGGTGTTTCCTGCGGCATGCGCCCTGCAGCTTCTGGCCTATTATGTGTCCAGCGACAAGGGCTTTGACGTGGACAAGCCCAGGAACCTGGCGAAGGTTGTGACTGTGGAGTGAGAATTCCTTCCGGGAGCCGGTCGAAAGGTCTTCCAGTCAACGGAAGACAGGCCGCAGCCTTTTACGGAAAGATAGTTACGGAAAGATAGTTACAGAAAGATGGTTACGGAAAGATGGTTGCGGGAAGATAGTTACGGAAAGATGGTTGCGGAAAGATAGTTACGGGAAGATAGTTGCGGGAAGTTTTTTACGGGCTGATCTTACATAAGATAAAGGTGGTTTGTGACAATGGACAAAAAAGAAAATGGTGAGATAAATTCTGCTACAAATTCTGCTGCAAATTCTGCCGTAAATGTGGGGACGCCCACGCTGGTCCTGGTATCCCTGGTTTTCATCATAATGGGGGCGGTGCTCAATTTCTTCCCTGTGGTGGATATCGAATATATTTTCATGGCCCTTTGCGGTGCCTTTGTGGTGACCGGTATCATCGCCATCGTGAAATATTTCATGAACGATGAATACAAAAAGCTGGGTTCCTACGGCTTTGCCGCAGGCTGTCTCCTGGTGATACTGGGCATTTGCGGAATGGTCCGGGTGGATGTGATATCGGAATATTTCCTGACTATCATCGGACTGGCAGTGGTGGTCACAGGGGTCATAGCGCTGCAGAGCGCCCTGGACCTGGAACGGATGAAGGATTCCCTGTGGATATTCGTGCTGGTGATCGCAGTGGGAATAGTGGGAGTTGGGGTCTTTGTGCTGATGGCGCATGATCCTTCGGAATCATTTGTCTGGTGGCTCATGATAGTGGATGGAGTTTTGAATCTGCTGATAGTCATTTACCTGGCAGCGAGGCTGAAGAGTTACGTGAAGAAGACAGAAGGGCTTGACGACGCCGGTGCAGACAGCAGCGCCGGTCCTAAGGTGATCATCTTCGACATGGACGGGACCCTTATCGATACGGAAAAGATCTACAGGAAGGTGTGGCCCGAGACCTTCAAAGAATTCGGATATGAGATGAAGGATGAGGAATTCCTGGCCCTTCGAAGCATGGGACGCCCTTATTCCATCGATTACATAAGGAAACACTTCGGGGAGAACGCCGTAAAGGATTATGACAGGATGAGAGAGAGAAGGGGGGAGAAATTCAGGGAATACATCGAGAAAAACCCCATAACCGAGAAGAAAAACGCATCAAAGACCTTGAAGAGGCTCAAGGATAAGGGATACAGGCTTGCGCTTGCAACCGCCACCGATGAAAAGAGGACAGCTGAATATCTGAAGAGCACCGGGCTTGACGGGTATTTTGAAAAGATCATCTGCGCCACCCAGGTGGAGCGCGGAAAGCCGGCGCCGGATGTGTATCTGGAGGCATGTAAGCGGATGGGAGTGAAACCCGGAGACGCATATGCCGTGGAGGACGGGCCAAACGGTCTCAAAGCAGCTGCAGATGCGGGTATGAAGGTGATGTTTGTTCCGGATCTCACAGGGCCGGACAGTGAAACAGAAAAGTACAGTAACAGGACGTTTAAAGATATCGAGGATCTTGGAGATTATTTATGCAATACAATATAAAAACCATAGACAAAAACGGGAATATAACTTCGGAAAATGAGGGCGCCCACAGAGACGAAAACGGGGATAAGAGACCCTTCAGGAAGAGACCCAAGGGAAACAACCGCCAAAACGCAGAGCGCAGCGGTAACAACGGCGGAGGGAATAACAGCAGCGGCGGGAACGGCGGAAATAACGGCGGCGAAGGCAGCAGGAACAACCGCAACGGCGAGAACAACAGGAACAACAACGGCGCCGGGAACAGCGGAAACAACGGAAATCAGGGCAGGGACGGTTCAAACAGGCCCGGGAATCAGAACAGGAATAACGGCCCTCAGAACCGCGACAGCGCAAATAAAGCCGGCCTTCGGAACAGAAATAACGGAGGCCAGAACCATGACGCCCAAAATAAGACAGGAAACCGTAACAGGAACAGCAATCCCGGTGCTCAGGACAATGCAAACAGACCCGCCGACCACAGCAGAAATGAGGGGAAGAACCCTCAGCCCCAGAACCGGCGCGACAATAAGGGCGTAAATAAAAACGAAAACCGGAACCGGAAGCAGGATGCGGATACTGGGAATGAGCCTGAGAAGCTTAAGGAAAACGGGGAAGCGAGAAGTGAAAAGTCCGAAAAGTCCCAGGGAAACGGTCAGGGGAAATCACGCAGGAACAACCAGCCCAACAGGCAGAAGAGACAGGGTGCCCACAAGGGGAAAGACATCTACGACAAGGATACCCGGGTGTGGGTCCAGTACCAGCACTACGGCACAGACGATCTGTCCGCAACCGTGACTTTTTCAAAGAATGGCGAATACTATGTGATGACGAAGGTCACAGTGACTTCCGTGGGAGGGAAGCTCATGGATCTTTGGCATGTTCCCACCTATACGGAGGACCTGGTGCTTTTGGCTGACTCCGTGGAGTTCAGCGATCTTTTGGTGAAACTCAGGGCGTCCAAGAAGATGCACAGGGATATGGCTCCTGCGGTGGACGAGCCTTTTGTATGTGTCTGCGACAATGAGAATGACCTTGTCATGTTCCCGGGGGGATGCCCTGAGAACGATGAGCTCAGCGCAGAGGCGGAACGATTTGTAAACGATCTGGGACTTAAGGTGGCCAGGTTGTGTAATCCCCAGGAGGCTATGAAGAATTACGGGTACTTATGATGCAGATCCCGTAATGCGGGTCCTGGAACAGGTGGGATCCGTTATTTACGGTAAAGAAAAAGAGATACTGGAGATAATGCTGACCTTCCTCTCCGGCGGAAATGTGCTTTTGGAAGACATCCCCGGGGTTGGAAAGACCACTCTCGCCCTGGCTTTTTCAAAGGCCATGGACCTGGAATTCAAAAGGATCCAGTTCACCCCGGACGTATTGCCCTCGGATATCACGGGTTACAATGTTTACAGGCGTGACACCGGGAAGTTTGAATACCGGGAGGGGGCGGTGTTCTGCAATCTCCTGCTTGCGGATGAACTGAACCGCACGTCTCCCAAGACCCAGTCGGCGCTTTTGGAAGTGATGCAGGAGAAACAGGTGACTGTGGAGGGGGAGACCAGGATGGTGCCTGAACCCTTCTTTGTGATAGCGACCCAGAATCCCACAGGCAGCGCCGGGACACAGGGGATACCGGAGTCCCAGGTGGACAGGTTCATGACAGGGCTCACACTTGGATATCCCGACAGGAACAGTGAACTCAGGATGGTCACGGAAAAGGCGGAGGATACAGGCGCCCTTAAGGTTGAGACCGTCATGACCGGAGATGAACTGATGCGTATTTCCGGTGAGATTTCGCAGATATTTATAAAGGACAGTGTGGGCGGATATATTGTGGATCTGATCGAAAGGACCAGGTCTGACGAACTTACGGAGGGAGGCGTGAGCCCCAGGGCGACCATAGCGCTTTCCCGCATGTCCAGGGCATCTGCATGGCTTGACGGCAGGGATTTTGTGACTCCCGAGGATGTTTCCGAACAGTTTCCATACATCATACGCCACAGGTTAAGGCTTGGAAGAAATGCCGCTGTGGGCGGCAGGAACAGGGATTTCGTCGTAAAGGAGATCCTGAAGAGCGTAAGAAAACCCGCCTATGCTTAATTTCATATATATCCTGGTGACCCTTGTCACCTGGTACTACGCAGGACTTTATTATTCACCGGTGCTCATGGCAGTGGCGGTGTCTGAGGTCCTGTTTTATGTTGTGATGCTCTTCCAGGTGATCTATCTGAGGGGCAAAATGGAAGCAGTATTCAGGGATCACGCTGTGGTGTGCAGGATCTTTTCCGATGAACGGGTGAGGGTCAGAGTCTCATCAAAGGCAGGGATACCGGTGCCCAGATACGCCCTGAACATGAGGTTTTCATTTATGAAGGGCGCAAACGAATCGAAAACCTATGTGGGAGGACTCGAGGACAACGAGGAAAGGGAGGTCTCATTGTCCGTCACGCCGGTGCATCTGGGCGTCATGACGGTGGCGCTGAAGCCGGTCAAGGTCTACGACTACCTGTCCCTCTTCAGTATGCGTCACGGCAGGAAAACAGATATGAGGATATATGTGCTCCCGGCCAGGCGGATCCCGGAGCACTCCATGATCTCCTGGCACGAAGACCCGGTGAACCAGTCCGAGTCCCATCCGGACAGGGGCGAGGAACCCCCTGAGATCACGGATATCAGGGAATACCGTGAAGACGATCCTGTGAGAAGGATAGACTGGAAACTCCGGGTGGGCAGCGACGACCTGTATGTGAGGGAATACGAGAAACCTTCCTACAGGAGTATGGCCTTCTATGCAGACAGGAGAGGGGCTTTCCCGGATATCAGGTGGAGGGATGCGTATTACGATCTTATTTACACTATGATCACCGGGCTTGTGGATGAATATGACTATGTGAAGCTATCATTTACGGGGGCTTCAGAGGAAATAAAGGCCTTTTCCCCGGATGACTGCGATTCATTTATGCTGGCGCTGTATTCGGCGGATGCGGACGATGATGCAGAGAGCAGGGAGGCTGTGGGAGTTCCCCCGGAAGGGTGTGCGGTCTTTGGCAGGGATCTGAAACTCATGATAGATGGAAACCTGATAAGAGTTTATTCAAAGGAGGATATGAAGTGATGGAAAACGATCACATGTCTCCTTTGGTGATGATCATACCGGGGCTTGCCGTAGCGGGGATATATCTGTTTCTGGGCTCCATGGGAGGAGTGGGCTTCATACCCGTGGTATCCGCCATTCCCGCAGTGTTTGCAGCCTTTGTCATGTGGCTTTTATATGAAAAGTTCGACAGGATCGGTTTCCTCATGTCCTTCTGCGCCATAGCCGTCATGGGCGCTGTCTTTGTGTTCCTGTGCAGGCCGGTGTGGCAGCAGATGGTCATGCTGCCCTACGCCCTGTTTATAAATGAGTCTTCGGACCCGGTGGATGTGACTCTTGGCGTCATGTTTCTCATGTTCATGCTCACGATCCTTGTGTTCCTCACGGAAAATGTGCTCCACATCCATTGGTTCATGTACATGTTCATGTCATGGATCCTGGTGGTGAGCCCTGTGGTTGGCATGAACGCCGGGGTGACCACCGTGTTTTTATTTACCGCATTCAACATGGTGCTCTGGGCCATGTACGGCATGTCCGCAAGAAGGCTCATGCCCACCAGATACCACACGGATGAGCGTTACAGGGAAAGGGTGGTGCTGAAGACAGGGGTGGTTATGGGCATCGCCGCAGTGTTTGTGTTCTCCACGGCCCTGATGACTGTCAGGCTCACCGGCAGCGGGCTGTACAATGTGTCCCTCGCCATGGAGTCGGGACTTAAAAACCTGCTGGCATCCTTTGGCATTGGTGACAACGGCATTTCCGGCACCATAAACCGCGGAAATGTGTACCCCCTGTCCACCAGAGCCCTGGAAATAAGGACGTCACAGCAGCCGGAGGGCAGCATCTATCTGAGGGGCTTCTCCGGCGGGGACTACGAGAGCATCAGGGGAGTCTGGGAAGAGAATACTGATGTCTACATCTATTCCGCGGCAATGAGACGGGGAGCGCTCCCCGGGGATGTGTCCGGGGATTACATAGACGGCATTTATTATCAGGCGGCATCGGACAGGTCAGAGACCATTGACATGGACGTTGTGAGGCTGGAGGATCAGAGCATGATGTTCAGGCCCTACCTCAGCGTGTTAAATGAGAACACCGGGCTTGCGTACGACACCTACTCCCTGTCATTTACGGAAATGAGGGGACCCTATCTGGAGGGCAGCAGAAACGGGGCCTACAGGGAATTTGAAAAGGTGTACAAGGGTCTGGCTGACACCGCCTACACTGCGGTCCCGGAGAAGGGACTTGAGGGGGTGCGGGGACTTATCGACGCGTACGATCTCACCGGGGATGAGGATCCTATGATAATTTCCGCACTAATTTACGCTATTCTGGACAACAACGCGGAATACTCCACAAGACCCGGCTTCACCCCCGTAAATAAGGACCCGGTCGAGTATTTTCTCACGGAATCCCACAGGGGCTACTGTCAGCACTACGCATCCGCCGCTGTGCTGATGTACAGGATGTGCGGGGTACCCGCCAGATACGCCGCGGGCTATGTGGTGGGACCGGACGATTTCACCGACAACGGGGACGGCACCTGGAGAGTTTCCGTCACAGGGGCCATGGGGCATGCCTGGCCGGAGATATTCATGGAAGGATACGGATGGGTGCCTATAGAGGTGACACCTGCGTCATACGCACCCGACACTTATCCGGGGCTGGATGCCTCATTCCTGGAGGGACTTTTTGCAAACGGCGGCGGCATAGAATCCATGAAGCGGTCAAAATATGCCTTCACTTCCGATGAACTGGCCCCCGGCTTTGGGGTTCACGCGGGAATACTTCTGGCAACCGGGGTGATGGCCCTGAGCCTCATCATTTCCATCAGGAAGAGGAGGAGGGGAAAGGTGGTCTCAAAGGGGAATGCCCTTTCCCGGGAGTATGCGGGGTATGTGAGAAATCTTCACGACAAAGCCCTGGGAGTCGGGTATGACGGCAGCGAAAAAGGTTTCCCTTCGGCTCTTGCAGTTGAAATGTCTGAGTTTGAGGTATCGGATCCTTCTGATCTTGCGCTCTGCACGGACGCCGCAAGGAGAGCCGTCCTGAACGCCTCTTTCGGGGACAGGGATGTGTCAAAGGAAGACAGGGAAAGGGTTCGGGCCTTCGGAAAAAAGGTGAGGGAACTCATCAGGAAGAGCAGAGAGTCCAAAAAAGCGTGAGTCCGTCTCGGGAAGAGCAGGGAGTCCAAAAAGAAGTGACGGAGGGAGTTTTGCAGACAGGCACTTTCTCCTTTTTTACCGATATGTTAAAATGACCACCGGAGGTGTGCCATTGATCATTACGCTTGAGAACGAATATTTAATATGCGAGATCAGCTCCTTTGGCGGAGAGATCCTGTCCATAAAGGATCGGTCCGGCATCGAATATATCTGGCAGGGGAATGCTGAGTACTGGGTCGGGCATGCTCCCAATTATTTTCCTTTTCAGATAAAACTTGAGAGAAATATATACACATACATGGATGAGCATTATACCCTGGAAACCCACGGGTTTCTCAAGGATATGCGGATGAAGGTGGACTCTCTCACCGGGGAATCCCTGGTGCTTTCAGTCTCCGACACGAAGGAGAGCCGGAAAAGCTATCCCTTTCACTTCACCCTGCGGCTGGAGTTCAGACTTACAGGCCGTACATTGACTGTGAAATATGTGGTGGTGAACCTGAACAACGATTCCATGTATTTTGCCATTGCGGGCAATCCCGGCTTCAATGTTCCCCTGGAAGAGGGGGCGCGGTTTGAGGATTACAGGCTGAGGTTCTTCGCCGGGTCAGAGCCCAGGAGGATAGCCACCTTTGAGACCGGTCTGCTCAGGGGATCTTCGGACGAGGAATTCGAGCTGGATGAGGATTCCTGCGTGGAGCTCTCCCACAATCTGTTCAGCGATGGCGCTGTTCTCCTCGCAGACAGCGGCGGAGGCATAACCGTTGAATCCAATGATCACGACAGGAGCTTTGTGGTCTCCTTCCTGAATATGCCCTATGTCTGTCTCTGGCAGAAGCCTGACAGCGAGGCTCCGTTTATATGCATAGAACCCTGGACATCTCTTCCCCCCATCGCCGGACTGGAGCCGGATCTGGAGAATATGGGTCTCATCAGTCTGAGATCCGGGGAAGACTACACTACTTCGTACAGTATATCCTGTCTGTGAGATGCTCTGCTGTATAGTCGGAAAAAGCGCATCCGGAAAGGATACCGTATACTCTTACCTGATGAAGGACCGGGGGCTGGCCTTTAAGAGGCTGATCACCTGCACCACCAGACCCATACGCCCCGGGGAGAAGGACGGGGTGGAGTACCGATTCCTTTCGGAGGAAGAGTTCAGGAAACTGGACGCAGAGGGGCATGTGCTGGAGAAGAGAACATACCATACCCAGCTGGGAGACTGGTATTACTTTACGACAGACGATACGGATATAACAGGAGATCATTTCCTTGTGATCGCGACGGTGGATTCCTGCGCGTCCTACATAGACAAGTGGGGAAATGAGAACATCCTGCCGATATATATAGAGGCATCGGATCACACACTGCTCACCAGATACATAACCCGTGAAGCAGAGAGGGAAGAGCCTCATTATGACGAGGTTTGCAGGCGCTTTCTGGCGGACCGCATCGATTTCTCCGAGGAGAGACTGTCCACCATCGGGGTGGCAGGGCGGTTTTCTACCGAAAACGGATCAGAAAAATGCGCCGGTGAGATAGCGGTATGGCTTAAGGAAAAGCTTGAGGGGAGTGTTTGACATATGGATTTCAGGATCCAGCAGATGAGTCAGATACAGGAGACTCAGCAGGTACAGGAGAATACGGAAGTCCCTGCGGACGGTACTTTTAAGTTCACCCTTGCATCTCAGATAGGAGAGTCCGAACTCAGGGAAGCTCTCACTGCCATGATGGAGCAGATATCTGAACAGGGGGACAGGATCTCCAAGAAACACGATATCCGCGACATGAAGCGTTACCGCGCCCTGATAAAGTCCTTCCTGAACGAGGTGGTCACCAGGTCTCACGAGTTCTCCAGGGAAAACTTCCTGGACCGGAAGGGGAGACACCGGGTGTATGGCATCATAAGGCAGATAGATGACAAGATGGATGAACTGGCCAGAGCCCTCATCGAGGATGAGACCGACAATATAAAGATACTGGACACCATAGGGGATATCAGGGGCCTGCTGCTGGATATCTTTACATGAGGACTATTTTCCGGGGTTTGCTCCCGGATATCATTACAAGATAGGATTTTTCGGGGTTTGCCCCGGATATCATTACAAGATAGGATTTTTCGGGGTTTGCTCCCGGATATCATTACAAGATAGGATTTCCCGGGGTTCGCCCCGGATATGTCTGTATAATGTTTTTTCCCGGGCTCGCCCCCGGATATATCTGCATAGTGTTTTTTTCCCGGGCTCGCCCCCGGGATTATTGTAAATAATGACTTTTGCGGCGGGGAATCCAACCTCAGAGGAGCTCTTTATATATGTCGCTTTTTCTGACGCCCCTGTCCTTCGCGGCGGCTTTCATGGCGTCTTTTCTGCTCATCCCCTGATCTTCATACATCTTCACATGCTCCTGAACCGTAAGGTCTGAAAAGTTTTCCTGATCTGTGTCATCCTCCCGGGAACCTTCCAGTATCAGCACATATTCTCCCCTGGGGTCTGTGGTCTCACAGAGTTCCAGGGCACCTG
>JAILIO010000205.1 GCA_024695225.1 Lachnospiraceae bacterium | reverse complement strand
AAGGGAACTTTGTACTCTCTGCACAGTTCTTTTATCTCTTTTGCTTCTTTTAAGAAGTTTTCCTCATCCAGATCCTTTTCTCTCAACTGAACAAATGTGGCGCCGCCATCCAGGCTCTCCTTCACCACCTCATAAAGACTCCTGCCTTCAAGCCAGTGCCTGTCTGTAACCGCATAGAGGAGCAGTTCGTCCTTACCGCACTTCATATTTTGCCCCCTTGTCCAGTTGAGCGCCGTCCATGTTGTAGATGGCATCTATTATCCTGTTCCTGTAGGTGGAATTCCCGTCACCCTCCGCCATACGGCTCCATCCGATCTCCCCTGCAAGTCCCATGGCACATACCGCAGCAGCGCATGCCTCAAGGATGTTCTCCCTGTTTGCAACCGCAAATGCGGTCATCATACCGGAAAGCTGGCAACCGGTTCCTGTGATCCTGCCCATCTCGGGACGTCCGTTTCTGATCACATAGCACTTGTCACTGTCGCTCACCAGATCTATGGCTCCGGTTATGGCAGCCACAGCCCCTGTCCTGGCAGCGAATTCTTTCACGAATCTGACGGACTGTTCCAGATTGTCCTCAGTCACGGCATCTGCCACATCTGCGTCCACACCCTTTGTGGTTCCGCTCCCCAGTGCAAGGGTCTTTATCTCGGAGATATTTCCCCTTATCACCGTGAATTTTACGGCATCCATCAATCCAACTGCAGTGTTTGTGCGAAGGGCGGACGCCCCTGCTCCCACAGGATCCAGTAGCACCACATGGTCGAGCTCATTGGCTTTTTTACCCGCCCTGTACATCCCTTCAATACTGCTCTTGTTGAGAGTCCCGATATTGATGTTCAGTCCCCCGCAAATAGAAGTGATATCCTCCACATCATCGGGTTCATCAGACATGATCGGACTTCCGCCGCATGCCAGCAGCACGTTTGCCACATCATTCACAGTCACATAATTCGTGATATTGTGGACCAGAGGCACAGTCTTTCTAACATTTTCGATACATTCTCCAAGCATTTCTTTTCCTCCTGTCTTCAATCGAGTAGGGGGATTTCATCCCCTACTCGATTCGGTTACGCCCGTCATCTCAAGTCCTTCGGACTTTCGATGATGGGCTGGCGCCAAAGCCTCACTGGTGCGCGAGCGCCCCGATGAGGCCTTGGCTTGTAGCCTGCACAAAAAAGAGCGGACATACCAGCTTCGGTACATCCGCTCCACATATCCCGGTAACACAGGAACAAAATATGTCAGATTGCATATCCCTACGTTGGCATTATCCAAATCAGGTAAAGGGTCCAGACAATTCATTCTGTTCTCAGCCTGTTAAACAAGCTCCCCTCTGCACTTTTTTCAAAATCTCACTCTACTATATCTCCGGATCATTGTCAACACTCACACATTCCCGGCATCTCCGGCCGGCTGCACAGACCCTGCCTCATCGTGTCCCGAATACATGATCAAAGTAATCACAGCTCAATACATTTCTGCAATAATTCATCCTGTTTTTTACCTCTGTCCTGATTTGGTTTACATAATCTTCCGGTATGTCAATCTCATCTGATACAGGCTCAAAACGGTTCTTCGAAGAGAAATATGTCCCTTTGTCCGTCTTCCAGTCATAGTTTCCCATAAATACAAGGGGCTCTTTATCTGAAAACACATCCCTTCCGGGAAACAATCTGGACTCATATTCCACGCCAAAGAGATTGCAGAGTGTCGGGAGTATGTCAAGACTGAAAACAGGCTCATCTACTACTATGGGTTCCATTTTTTCCAGGCATCCGCTCCATATTATCAATCTGTTCGAATCACGTTCCAGATAATTATTCACTTCAAAACCGTACAATTCTGACAGATTGGGCATATGTCCGGGTGATGCTCCGGTATCGAGATTGTACGGAAAATGATCAGCCCCTATGACTATCACCGTATCATCTGCGATCCCCGCCTTTTCAAGTTCCTCAATAAGGTATGCAGCCGCATCTTCCAGAGGCATGTTACAGGCCAGATAACACTTAACTATCTCAGAATGATCCAAATGTTTCACTCTGTCATAGTTCTTCGACGCCATCTGATTCTTTTTTCTTATATACTGCCCATGTCCGGACACAGTCATGTAATAGATATTAAAGGGCTGTTTATCAACATATGTGGGAAATGTTCCCTGCAGCATCTCAAGATCACTGGCAGGAAAGCCCCGGGTAGTCAGATATTCTTCCATTCCGTTCCCAACGCCCATAAATCCGTCAGAATAACCCAAGCGGTTATGGGTCTCATCACGATGGTAGACATTACGATCATTATTATGATATGCCTTGCCGTAATATCCCCTTTCTGTCAATCTGCCGGCTATGGTAAAACAGGTATTCTGCTTTGTGATGATCGATATGGATTTCCCCCCGGAGGTGGGTAGCAGACCGAAAATATTGGCATATTCTCCGCCTGTTGTCCCTGCAATGGCCGGCTGATAATAATCCTTGAACTGTATCCCTTCGGTAGCCATCCTGTACAATGCAGGTGTGAGCTCAGGATCTATGATATATCCGGAAAAAGCCTCTGCGGTCATGAAGATCAGATTCTTTCCCTCAAACAGTCCCGTATATTCATTTTTCATTGTAGGAGGCAAGGATGCAACATAACGGTCTATATCACCGGTCCTGCCATCTGCCGTCTCTGCAAGAGCTTCAAAGTCGATATCTAAAGTATTTGGTTCGTAAGTGACCGGTACTGTCTCCTCCGGAGAGGTTGAAACCTCCGCAAGCTGTTTCTCTGCGTCTTCTGCTTTGTTTTGTGACACTGTAGCAGATCCATCATTTTTTTCTTCCTTTTTTTCTGTTTTTCTCTCTGTCTCCGCCTCAGTCTCAAACACAAATTCACCGCCATCCTGTCCGGAGCCCGCGCCAAACATTAGCCTTGCAAGTTCCAGCCGAAGCCCTGTTCCAAATCCAAGACCGCTTACCACATTCTGGTAACTGTACTCTTCCGAACAGGTATGTCTGTATCGATCATTGCTCTCTACCACCAGACTCCCACACAGGAAAAAGACAATTCCATATGCCAGATACACAGCGATCTCCGCAGAATTTACCCTTCCAAATTCCAATTTTTTATTACCATAAAAAACAAATGCCAGAAACGGCAGATAAAACAGCGCAAGACAGATAACCCCTTCAGGGCTTAAGACGATCCGCATGATATCACCGCCAAACCCGGTCACTGCCCCGCCTGCCCCATTCAATACTGTATTCAGATCGTAGAAGACATTGAAAGAGCGATACACAAAGTATTCCACAAGGTACAAAACAGGGACCATAAAAAGCCACACGGCTGTTATGATCTTATTGACGGCATGGCTTGTCGCAGGTCTCATCAATATAGCGAAAACTGCGCCATAACTCAGCGAGAAAAGTATTTTAATGACAACAGATACGGGCTCAGATTCAGCTGCAACAGCTATTTGAAACAACAGTTCATAATACAGGAATGTCGTGACTGCCGCCGCTCCTGTCACAAATGGTCTCATGATGATCCGCTAGGTACTGTATTTTCCGGCTATTTTCTGCAAAGCATCGGAAATCTCTTTCCGCAATTTATCAGGAGAGAGGACCTCCGCATGCATGCCAAACTGAAGCGCCCAATAAAACATGGCGTTATAGTTACAGTTGACTGAGATTTTCATACTGTTATCTTTTTCGTCCTTATTTAAAATCGTGAAACTGTTTCCGAACCAATCCACCAGATTGTCCATCATGGATATCTCTGTCTTTATGGTCACGCGCACGGTCTCACCGCAAAACATGTATATGTGTTCCGCCATATGTTTGGGAAGATTGAAGCCCTTCTCCATCCCCTTGAGTTCTTTCATAGACCGGGATCTGGTTTCCAGGACATCAACATCCGTGATACGGTCGATCCTGAAATGTATCAGATTGTCATATTTGTCCATATTTCCTATCAGATAATAAAAACCATTGTTGGCCACCATCTGGTAGGGATTCACTATATAGGGTTCTTCTTTTCTGGGATGAAGCTTGAAATCCGTGCCATAGCTGTTGTATGTGAACTGAACCTTTTTATGTCGTCCTATTGCTGTGTTCAAAGCATCGAGAACATACAGTACCTGTTTGTTTGCGGTGTGATACAGATTAGGCAGCGTTCTCACGTGGGATACACTGTTGCGAAAATATTCATTTGACTGCTGTTCAAGTTTTTCAACCAGCCTTTTCCCCTGGGCTTCCGATATATGTCTTGAAAACAGCACACTGTCGATGAGCATTCGCAGCTCAGCATCTTCAAAATCCCGGCTCGCCAGATAATACCCCTTA
>JAILIO010000060.1 GCA_024695225.1 Lachnospiraceae bacterium | reverse complement strand
TGTACTGAATATCTCCCTTATAAGGAGCGTAGCCTTCAAAAAGGGTGTTCATGATGCCGTTGCCCTTGGTATCGGTCATGAAGTCTCCCCTGTATCCAATGAGCCCTCTGGAAGGCATATAGAATTCAAGCCTGGTGTAGGCCCCGGAGACCGGAGTCATGTTTTTAAGTTCTCCCTTTCTCTGGCTGAGCTTCTCTATGACCACTCCCGTAAAGGAATCGGGCACATCCACAAACACAGTCTCCATGGGTTCTAAGAGCTTGCCCTTATCATCTTTTTTGTAGATGACCTCGGCCTTGCTCACAGCAAACTCATACCCTTCTCTTCTCATGGTCTCAATGAGGACCGAAAGATGCAGTTCTCCGCGGCCCGATACCTTGAAGGATTCTGTGGTATCCGTATCCTCAACCCTCAGGGACACATCGGTGTTAAGCTCCCTGTAAAGCCTGTCTCTGATATGTCTGGACGTCACGTACTTCCCTTCCTGTCCGGCAAGGGGTGAATCGTTGACAATGAAATTCATGGAGATGGTGGGATCCGTTATCTTCTGGAAAGGAATGGCCTCCGGGCTTTCAGCAGAACACAGGGTATCCCCTATCTTTATATCTGAAATACCGGATACAGCCACGATGGATCCCATGGAAGACTCCGTGACTTCCTTTCTTTCAAGGCCGTCATACTCGTAAAGCTTGCTCACTTTCACTTTGTTCTGTCTGTCCGGCTCGTGGTGGTTCACAATAACTGCCTCGCTCCCCACCTTTATTGTGCCGTTTGATATCTTTCCCACGCCTATACGGCCCACATATTCATTGTAGTCGATGGTGCTGATAAGCAGCTGAAGAGGAGCCTCCGGATCACCCACAGGCGCGGGGATGTGCTCGACTATCGCATCGAAAAGAGGCGACATATCTTTGTTTTTCACTGTGAGATTTGCGGTGGCAGAACCGTTCTTGGCGGAAGCGAATATAAAGGGACTGTCCAGCTGGTCGTCATTTGCGCCCAGATCCATGAACAGTTCCAGAACTTCATCCTCCACTTCCTGGGGCCTGGCCTCCGGTCGATCGCATTTATTTACGCAGACCACCACGGGAAGGTCCAGGTCCAGAGCCTTCTGAAGCACGAACTTGGTCTGGGGCATGGGACCTTCAAAAGCGTCCACCACAAGTACCACACCATCCACCATCTTGAGAACACGCTCAACCTCACCGCCGAAATCCGCATGTCCCGGAGTGTCGACTATATTTATCTTGATATTCTTGTAGGTAACCGCAGTATTCTTTGACAATATGGTGATGCCGCGCTCACGTTCAATATCTCCGGAATCCATGACCCTTTCACGGACTTCCTGATTCTCACGGAAAACTCCGCTCTGTTTCAAAAGTTCATCAACCAGCGTTGTCTTACCGTGGTCAACATGGGCGATTATCGCCACATTTCTGATATCTTCCCTGTTACCTGTCATATATACATCTCCCTATCCAAAAAACAATCAACCGAAAGAGTATATCACCCACCGTCTTTCAAAGCAAGAAAAAACACATATATCAAGGTATTTATTTACCTTACAAGGGTCCCGGAGACAATTTTTTTATGTTTAATCCGGAATATGTTTATGATAAAATTCAGAGATATCCGTGAATATCATATTTCAGGAAAATGAGGATATGAGGAGGATCAAAATATGGACAGATGGGCCAGATACAGATACCTGCCGGGCACACCTCTCGGGAAAAACGGTCTGAGAGCCACCGGATGTGCGGAACATATCAATCTTTCACGATCAGCTGCGTCACAGGGCGCAGTGCTTTTAAAGAACAACAACAGTGTGCTGCCCCTCCCCGGGGGCTCAAGGGTCGCTGCCTTCGGAAAAGGAATATATGATCATGTCAAGGGAGGCGGCGGCAGCGGTGACGTGACATGCGCATATTCAAAAAGCGTTGCCGAAGGGCTCATTGAAAAAGAGTCAGAAGGCGTTATCTCCACGGATCACAGGCTTCTGTCTTTCTACAGGGACTATGTGGAAAATGAATACAGAAAGGGAGCCCTTCCCGGGATGATAGCCGAGCCCAAGGTGCCTGCAGATCTTCTGGCCAAGGCAAAGGCCTTCACGGATACCGCTCTCATCGTCATCAGCAGGTACTCCGGCGAGGGCTGGGACAGGAACTGCGCCACTGATGAAGAAACTTCCGACAATGAAGAAAACGATGCCTATGCGGAAAGTTTTCTCGAAAAAGCGAGAAAGATATTTCAGAGGGGGGATTATTATCTGTCCAGGGAAGAAGAACGGATGATAAAGCTGGTGAGCAGATCCTTCAAAAACACTGTTGTGCTCCTGAACACCGGAGGAGTGACAGACAGCAGCTGGTTTAAGGATAATGACGACATATCCTCAGTACTTATCATATTCCAGGGTGGAATGGAGGGCGGCTCTGCTGCGGCAGACCTGCTCTGCGGAGATGTGACTCCCTCCGGAAAGCTTACGGACACGTGGGCTTCTGATCTCTCCGATTACCCCTCCTATAAAAGTTTTCATGAATCGGCAGACTATGTGAAATACACGGAAGACATCTTCATAGGGTACAGATACTTTGAAACCATACCGGGAGCGAGCGAAAAGGTAAATTACCCCTTCGGTTTCGGGCTTTCGTACACAGATTTTTCTATAAGATACATAAGCGGACGGTATGAAAAGGGAGTGGTCTCCCTGGAAGCAGATGTCATAAACACCGGGAGATACCCCGGGAGAGAGGTTGTCCAGCTCTATGTTTCACAGCCAAAGGGAATGCTTGAAAAAGCTTCCCGTATACTGGCCGCGTTTAAGAAGACCTCTCTTCTCTCTCCGGGAGCCCGGGAGCGGGTGATACTGTCCTTTGATATAAAAGATATCGCATCCTATGACGACACGGGAAAAGTCAGAAAATGTGCCTGGATCCTGGAAAAAGGGACTTATTCATTTTTCCTGGGAAATGATGTGCGGGCTAAGAGCATCGATTTCAACGTGGATCTGAGGGAAAGCCTTATAGTCAAAGAAACCGAAGATCTCCTGCCCCCTCACAAGCTTGATAAAAGACTTAAAGCCGACGGATCCTATGAAGAGATGGAGACTTCAAAAGAAAAACCTCTGAGATCCGTATTAAAGCCCATGTCCCCCGAGGAATGCGAAGGCCCCATGCCGGTCCTCCGGGAGGTGTCCGGAATGGCCATGGACTGGGCCAGAATAAAACCCACGGGAGTCCCCTCCTTCGAAGATGTGGCGGATGGATCTCTTTCCCTTGATGAGTTTGTGGATTCTCTCTCCGAGGACGACCTGATCTCACTTCTGGGAGGCCAGCCAAATACCGGCTGCGCCAACACCTTCGGTTTCGGGAATCTGGTAAAACAGAAGGTTCCAAACATCATGACCGCAGACGGGCCTGCCGGTGTCAGGATAAACAAAGAATGCGGCATAAACACCACGGCATGGCCCTGCGCCACCCTCCTTGCATCCAGCTGGGACCCGGAACTTATAGAACAGGTTGGGAAAGCCGGAGGTCTGGAGCTCAAGGAAAACAATCTGGGGCTTTGGCTGACCCCGGGTCTCTGCATACACAGAAATCCCCTGTGCGGCCGGAATTTTGAATATTACTCCGAGGATCCTTTTGTTTCCGGAGTGTGCGCCGCAGCCATGGTCCGCGGCATACAGTCAAACCGTGTGGGGGCTTGTCCCAAGCATTTTGCCTGCAACAACAAAGAGACCAACAGAAAATCCAGCGACTCTGTCATTTCAGAGAAGGCCCTCAGAGAGATCTATCTGAAGGGCTTTGAAGTGATGCTGAAATATTCAGATCCCTGGGTGATAATGTCCTCATATAACCTGATAAACGGTGTCCACGCTTCCGAATCCCGTGATCTTCTCACAGGGATCCTCAGAAACGAATGGAAGTTTGAAGGTTTTGTCACCACCGACTGGTGGACCTATGCGGAACATTATCTGGAAATAAAAGCCGGATGCGATCTGAAAATGGGATGCGGATACCCTGACAGGGTGAAGACTGCCGTTAGAAAGGGCGCGATCGACAGGTCTGAACTGGAGACATGCGCAAAACGTATCCTTTCAGTCATTCTGAGATACGACTGAAAAGGTTTACGCCATGTCAGCTCTGGATCTCATATCGAAATATGCATCCCCGGGGATGGTCATAAACGCCTACTCATTCATGAGTCTTGCCCGAATATCGTCGGGCTTAAACAAGGACCGTCATTACAGGGAAAACATGGTTTCCTGGAATTCCGCTGAGAAAAGCGGTGCCATGAGCAGCGACGGGATGTACATAGAGCGTCAGGACAGACTCACCTTTCTAAAATACGGCGGCGGCCGGGGATACCCCCTGTCCTACGGAGGCTGCG
>JAILIO010000035.1 GCA_024695225.1 Lachnospiraceae bacterium | reverse complement strand
CCTGCCCGTATAAACCGCTGTCTATAGTTGCTTTGGGCACCGAGTCCTGAGTGCCTGTCGAGGGGATCGCCGCCTTGTAAACCGCGAAGGGAGTGTTTGCCAGAATATCTTTGAGTTTGGGAGACATCGAAAGAAGATATTCGTTGCTTAAATAGTTGTCCGCATCGCTGCCTCCATAGTGGGCGGTCAATCCGCCTGAACCTCCGAAGGTACAGACATCACCCGGGATCACAGGACCGTTGTCATTCGCACAGGAAAGGAAATACCAGCTGGTATCATCCCCTCCGGTGACGACAGTGGTCTTTTTGCTGGTCTGTGAAGCATTATAATCTTTCCAGAGACAGAGACATCCTGAATAATTCCATTTTGCGTAGTCTTCTCCTCTGAGTTTATATCTGAAGTATGTTTTTCCCTCTTCAAAGGCATAGCGTCTGGTGGTCACGGATATGCTTTTTTCATTTGCAGGCATGGTGAAGGTGTATCCTGCCTCCTTCTCCTCCCCGGAATAGCCATCTATGGTATTCAGCACATATTCGGCCGAATTATCCACCATGAGATTTGGGAGAAGGGTGATCTGCGCCCCATAGGGCACCAGATCTGCCTGGAGTGTTCCCGTTAAAGAGCAGTCTTCAGGGACGTCGGTCACGGTGGGGTCGGTTTTGTTTGCCTTCCAGGACAGATCTGCGCTTGCAAAACCGCTGTCCCCCTTCAGAGTCAGTTTGTAGGTGTTATATTTCCATTTGGCATACAGATTTATGACAGCTCCGCCAACTTCTGACAGGTCTGTGACGCTTTCCTTTTCTCCGTAAACCACTTCTCCGCTGTCAGACATTGCCCAGCCTGCAAAAGAACATCCTGTCCTTGCGAAGGTGTTGCCTTTGAGCTGTTGTGTGGTTCCTATGGTAAAGGTCTGATCGGACATGATCCCGCTGCCGCCGTTTGAATTGAACCGTACAGTGTAAGTCCGGGCCTTCCACAGAGCTGTGGCCGTGACTCCTGAATGGTCCAAAAAACATCCGGGCATGGTGAACATGCCTGTACTGTCTGCGGTACAGGTGTTTCCGGAGTCATCTTTTACAGACCATCCCTCGAAACTGTAACCGCTTACAGGATCGGGAACTCCGAGACTCAAAGTGGTGCCCCATTTGTAGGAAGCGCCGGAAACCGCGCTTCCGTTGTAGGTGCCACGGCCGCCCATATCTATAGAAAGGGTGCTCCAGTCATCCCATGTGGCCTCTACAACAGATGACCCCTTCCCCATGGTCAGGGTCACGCCGTCGGAAGACAGTGCTGCATCCCCTGAGGATACTATCCAACCCCTGATGGTGCGTTTTCCTTCGGTGTCATCTGTGGTTCCCGCTATCCAGGATGTCTCTTCCCGGAGATCGCATTCATCTCCGTAACAGAGGGACAATTGTCTTTCAGAGGAACCTATCCTGATGGTGAGGGTATAATTTACATCATCCCAAACCGGTGTAAAGACCAGGGAACCCGTGTCTGTACTGCCTTCTGATGATATCTTCCATCCCTTTTGGATATAATCCCTGGCATATCCTGTACCGGTGTCATAATTTTTCTTTTCCAGGGTGAAACCTGTGCCTATATCCTCAAAATCGTGTGCGGCATAAAATGTCCTGACCCCCAGACTGCTTTCTGTAGCGCTGCTGCCCTCGGTGAGAGGATATACGAAACTTCCGCCGTCCGGATCAACGGAAATATTTTTAAACATCTCTGTGACAGATCCAAGCCCTGTGGCATAGGCTGCATCCAGGGCCATTCCTGTCCCCACCAGGTATTCTCCGTCTATATATGCGGCAGCCCCCAGGGGAAGGTCGTCAGCGGAGGCTTTGTACACCGTTGTGGTCCAGGGCTCAGCGTCCTCCGATACCATACTGTTGTCGTATGTCAGACCGTCGGTGTCAGAATATCTGCCATGTATGTACCTGGAGCCTGTGACCGTACGGTTTTCATCCCTGATGGCCTGGCTCCCTCTTATGGCGGCGCAGAGTTCCGATGCTGAACATGATGGGTCCAGGGAATCTGTGTTTTTGTAGGGGGCTGCAGAACCATCGGGCTCCAGACCAATGTTCTGAACACCGTTTAGAAGCCCTTCCCTGAAGGAAATGATCTCATTTGCCTGGCTTTCTACTGCTTCTGCCAGGTTTCTTATGTCTGCAGAGTCGTATATGACAGTGCCGTGTGTGACTATCCTTCCGGATGCCCCGGAAGTGCAGACCTCTGTCCCTCCACCGGCACATACCTTTGAAGCCGTGAGAAATGTCAGGACAGACAGTGTGCCTGCGGCCGGGATCAGAAAGCCGGGACTGAATCTCTTTTTTTTGTGGTAGTTCAAATCAACACCTCCTGATTGTTAAGTGGCTGGTTTTAGTGATCCTCCGAAGAACGGACGGTTATATTTATCGATCCTCCGAAGAACGGACGGTTATATTTATCGTTCCTCTGAAGATCGGGCGGTTATATTTATCGTTCCTCTTAAGAACTGGCGGTCAGATACGTTAAACCCCGGAAGATCGGACAGCTTTATGTATTGATCGCCTGAAAAAGGCAGCCTGTTATTCCATCAATTTGCCGGAAGCATCCAGCACCTCCTGCATCCGTAAGAGAGAGTCGGATGAAAAAGAAACCCCTGAGCCGCCAGTGATCCGCCCGCTGCTGTTTATGCCTTCTCCGTCCCCGGCGCCTGCAGGGAGAAAGATCTCAGTTTCCTTGTAGGTTCTGGAGGTCCAGCTTTCGGAAGCATCCTCCGGGTCCTCTGCAGTATTTGACGACAGCGTCTTTCTCAGCCTGTTTGAACTCAGGACTGAGTTAAAACTCAGGGTATTTACACTGATGGAATAGTATGGCGATGAATAAGCGCTCCTGGCGGGTATGGATACCGCCCTTCCCAAAGCCAGCAGCATTGTGAGGACCAGAGCAGTGCCGGTCACTTTCAGTATTCCTTTACTGTTTAAATGCATAGATACTCCTTTCGAAGATGGTATGTCAGTCGGGACGCACCAGATATACGGCGCTGTCCTCCGGAGACGACTGAGAGTACTCGCTTTCGGTTACCGTATACAGATGGGTGCCATCAGCCATTTCATTTCGTATTTCCGTGATGTAATTGTTGGTGGTCTTGTTGTTTTCTTCTATGGTGTTTTGGATGGTGGCTATATTTTCTCTGTTGAGATTTATGTTCTCTGCGTTTTCACGTATCTCAACTTCTTTGCTCTCAAGGGCTTCATTGAGCCTTGCTTCCAGTTCTCCGCTGATATCCCCTGCGGAGGCTATCATCACTTTAAGCTCTTCATCTGCCTGTTCCCGGAGAGCAGCTTCCGCTTCCATCCTCTCTGTCACACTTTTTGACAGATCCCTGTACAGACCGTAAACGCTTTCCAGATCGGAATTGTATTCTGAAGAAAGCACTGATATTTTTTCTTCCAGGGCTGTCCTGGTCTCTTCATTTTCAGTGGTGATCTTCGTACAAAGGGTGGCCACTGTGTCTGACAGGGTGGAGGAGAGTTCGATGTAACGGCTGAGGGCAGAGGCCGCAGCAGAAGTGTCTCCTGAGTTTATGGCTTCCTCTATCTCTTTTCTCGCATTCTCCAGTTTTTCGTCGGCTTCCTCTTCCGTGGCCCTGAGCTGCTTTATGATCTCTGCATTGGCCAGGGCTTCCTTGGTGGACAGGCCGTCGATAAGTGTATGCACATCGTCCAGATTGGAATCAAAATTCCGCCTCATATTGTCGATGGAATCGGAAAGCTCCTCTGCGTTGTTCCCTATAAGCGCTGACAGGGCTTTGTCTGCTTTTATGCGGGCCTCGGATTCCGAAGAGAGGGAGGTTT
The DNA here is from genome assembly GCA_024695225.1 of Lachnospiraceae bacterium. Lineage (GTDB taxonomy): Bacteria > Bacillota > Clostridia > Lachnospirales > Lachnospiraceae > JAEELB01. The sequence goes on along the minus strand of JAILIO010000035.1, from coordinate 11,895 downwards.
GGACCGCCGTGAGGATATCGTCGGTGGCTGATATGTTCTCTTTAAGGCTTTCTATATCCTTTGTGATATCTCCGGTCTTTGCCATCATTTCATTTACGGCGGCATTTGCCATGGCTGTGGCAGAGTTCAGTTTTTCCGAGAGTTCTTTCAGTATGGAATCATCCGCGGCCTTTCTCGCCTCCGCTTCGCTGTCATCTGCGGCCTTTCTCGCCTTTGCTTCCAGGGTATCCGCCTCGGCCCTGGCGTCCGCTTCTGCAGAGTCTGCGGCCTTCCTGGCGTTCATTTCCGTATTGTCTGCTGCAGTGCGGTTTGCGATCTCATTGTTCAATGCGGCCTGCACAGATGAATTGTTCCCGGTGATCCCCTTGACTTCAGCCTTCAGATCCGCCAGTTCGTCGGCTCTTTTTGACATGGCGTCCGTCAGGGATGACATTTTGGACGAAAGATCGTTCAGTGTGTTTACAGTTCCCTGATACGCCGAATAGTTTGAGGCGATGGTCTTTTCAAGCTCTGCGGTCTTTGTGTATACATACTGGGTGTATTCGGTGAGCTGGTCTTTGGTTATATAGTCGTTATCAGACAGTTTTTTTGCCATGTCTGCCGCCACTATGGCAGAAACCGCATTTATGATGTTTTCCCTGTCGGCCTCCGTCAAGTGTCCGGCCTGCCCCTCTGCACCCTCTGCACCGTCAGCCCCGTTTTCTCCGTCTTCTCCCCGGGAGCCGTCCCGGCCATCCTGTCCGTCAAGACCTTCCTCATATTCCTCGATAGCGCTTCTGACCATTTCTTCAATGGTCTCGGTGGATATCAGGGAGATCGTGCCGGTGCCTCCTTCTGAGACCAGTTTCTCTGCCACCAATGTGGAAAGGGCAGCCATATCATCCGTGGACATGAAACCGTCCCCGTAGGTGTCCTCCATATACTGGGCCACTATCTTTTCCACATCCCTGGTGAGGGTGCCGGTTATGGATGCCTCCGCAGCTTTGTCCTTTCTCGCATCCTTTGACATGTACATAAAAGCCTCCACGCAGGCGGCTAACAACACTATGGCAATGAGGATCATGGCCATGCGTTTTCCCTTCTTTTTCTTTTCTTCTTCATCCTCCTCATTTAAGATCTCATTTTCGTTCTCATAGGTTTCGTCCATGAAGTAACCCCCTTTCGGTCTTTTGAAACGGTTTACGCATAAGGATACATGGGATCTCAGCCCGGCCCGGTCTGACAGATCAGCATAAGGGCCTCGGCTTAACAGAAACTGATTCAGATTTTCGTCAGGATGAATGAGTGTGGCGATCCGCCTTGCCGGACTGCCGGTCACTTGCAGAAAATGATAAATCCGGGATGTAAAAGTGTATATGTCAATTATTCACAAAGATTTTTTTGTATGATATGCCCAAAAATCACGGCTTAAAATTGGGCATATTCACGAAGAATATGCAGAGATCAGGGCTTCTTTTTCCTGTTTTGAGAGTTTGTGTTTTATATGATATTCGCGGCTCATGGCTTCGGAGCGGGTCTGAAATTCCTCCGTATAAACAAGAGAGCAGGGGCGTCTCGAACGGGTGAATTTGGCGCCGAGATCTGAAGAGTTGTGTTCTGAAACCCTTCTTTCCACGTCGGTGGTATAACCCGTGTAGAGAGAGCCGTCCCTGCATCTCAATATATAAACGAAATGACTCATTCCCCCAGAGCCTGGCGAAGATCTCCTATGATGTCCTCTGAGTCTTCGAGACCGCAGGAGAATCTCACCATGTCGGGAAGCACGCCGCAGGCTTCCAGTTCCGCATCCGACAACTGTCTGTGGGTGGATGATGCGGGGTGGAGTACGCAGGTGCGGGCGTCGGCCACATGGGTGGCAATGATGGCAAGCCTGAGTTTCTTCATGAATTCTTCGGCGGCAGCCCTTCCGCCCTTCACGCCGAAACTGACTACGCCACAGGTCCCGTTTGGCATGTATTTCTGGGCCAGGGCGTGATATCTGTCACCTTCCAGTCCGGGGTAATGGATCCATGAGACGTTCTTATTTCCTGCCAGGAATTCCGCGACCTTCTGTCCGTTTTCCGTGTGGCGTTTCATCCTGACGTCCAGAGATTCCAGGCCCAGGTTCAGTATGTAGCAGTTCATGGGGGAGGGGATGGAACCCAGATCCCTCATGAGCTGGGCGGTTGCCTTTGTTATGAAGGCGCCCTCCAGACCGAAGCGCTCGGTGTAGGTGATCCCGTGGTAGGACTCATCCGGGGTGGTCAGGGAGGGGAACTTGTCGCTGTGGGCGTTCCAGTCAAACTTCCCCGAATCCACTATGGCGCCGCCCACTGTGGCATCGTGACCGTCCATGTATTTGGTGGTGGAGTGGATGACTATATCTGCGCCCCACTCGATGGGACGGCAGTTGATGGGGGTTGCAAAAGTGTTGTCGATGATCAGGGGCACCCCGTGGTCATGGGCAGCCTTGGCAAAACGCTCTATATCCAGCACCACAAGCGAAGGGTTTGCAATGGTCTCTCCGAACACAGCTTTTGTGTTGGGGCGGAAAGCGGCCTCCAGCTCCTCGTCCGTGCAGTCGGGTTCCACGAAGGTGAAATCGATGCCCATACGCTTCATGGTCACGTTGAAGAGATTGAAGGTGCCGCCGTATATGGATGCGGAGGCCACCACATGGTCACCGTTGGAGGCCAGATTGAAAACGGAGAAAAATGATGCTGCCTGGCCGGAGGAGGTGAGCATACCCGCGGTGCCCCCTTCAAGGGCTGTTATTTTCTTCGCTACAAAATCGTTTGTGGGGTTCTGGAGTCTGGTGTAGAAATAACCTTCCGCTTCCAGATCGAAGAGCTTCCCCATGTCAGCGCTGGTGTCGTATTTGAATGTGGTGCTCTGTATGATGGGAACCTGTCTGGGCTCGCCGTTTCCGGGCATGTAGCCCCCTTCTATGCATTTAGTGCCTGTCTTCATATTTCCTCCTTTTTGCGGTGCTACCGTTTTCTGAAATCTGTAATATAACAGACAGGATAAATAATAACGCATCTTCTTTATTTTTGCGAGAAAAAGAATAAAACAATCTGTGATCGCAATCCCTCTTTTTTCTGCGTGAAGGGGATGGTAAAATCAGGTGGCCTGCAGGGACATGGCACGGAAGTGAGACCGTGCAGGAGACAAAGGCCTGAGCGAAAATGAGAACATGTCTTGAGCAAAGGCCTTAGCGAAAATGAGAACATGACACGAGAAAAGATCATAAATGGGAAATGAGAACATGTCGAGAGCAAAAGTCATAAAGGGAAATAAGAACATGACATGAGAAGATTCCCGCAAATGGTCTTGATTTACGTAAAAGCAAAAGACAAATAAACGGACAAATAAACGGATGAGGGAGAGTTTTGTATGAGGGGTTGGCTTGTTATAAACAGTTTTGCGCAGACTGATGATTCACAGGCGTTGTTTGGGCTTTTGAAAGATGCTGCCGAAGAGAAGGGTGTAGAACTTATAACCAGGAGGACTGTGGATCTCACATGCCCGGTGGGTGAAGAGGGGGAGATGGAGCTTCCGGACTTTGTCATTTTCTGGGACAAGGATGTGCTCCTGGCCCGCAGGCTGGAGCAGGCAGGGCTCAGACTCTTTAACTCTGCATCTGCCATAGAAACCTGTGACAGCAAGGCTTTGTGCGCAATTGCCCTGAGCCGGGAGAATGTGCCTGCCCCCAGGACATACATATCCCCCAAGACCTTTGAATATTTCGGATATAATGACCTGTCTTTCCTGTCGGAATACGGTGAAAGCCTGGGATATCCCTATGTGATAAAAGAGGAGTTCGGATCCTTCGGACTGAATGTAAGTCTTGTGAAAAACAGGGAAGAAGCGGCAGAAAGGGTTGAGAAGATGGGCTTCAGGACCTTTGTGGCCCAGGAGTACATAGAGGAGAGCGCAGGACATGACCTCAGATGCTACGTGGTGGGAGACAGGGTGGTGGCATCCATGCTCCGGGAAAATAAAAACGATTTCAGGTCCAATATCTTTCAGGGCGGGCAGGGCACAGCATATGAAATAAGCCCGGAGGAAGAAGAACTTGCAGTGATGGCCTGCAGGGCTGTTGGCTGTGATTTCTGCGGTGTGGACATCCTTGTGGGGGAAGGGATCTCTCCCCTGGTGTGTGAAGTGAATTCAAACGCCCATTTTACGGGGCTTTTAAGATGCACGGGAATAAATATGGCCCCTCACATAATCGGGTATGTGAGGGACCATGTTTTACAGGATAACAGATCGTGAAATCCCGGGATCACCTGAAGCATTTGAACCATCCGTGACACATGAACGCGGAAACCCTTTGATCATTCGGAACCACCTGTGTCACAGGAAGGGATCCTATGACCGATCGGAACCGTCGGGATCATCTGCAGTATCCGAAGTACTGACGGTATCCGAGGCACTTGCGGAATCTGAAGTATCCGAAGTATCCACAGTATCCGAAGGATCTGCAGTATCCTGAGCGCCGGAAGCATCGGCTTCATCAGGCGCTGTATCACCGGCATCGCTGTCTGCTGCCTTCATCCCCCTGCCGCCGTAGGGCTTGTTCCTGCGGCGCTTTGACGCTATGAGGACAATGATCAGAAGCAGCAGTACGATCCCACCTCCTATCATGTATGGCGCATATTTTTGGAGCAGGTGGGAATCCATATCCTCAACCACAAAATTCACTGTGGAGCCCTTCGTGTCAAAGGTGTAATATTTTCCCATCTTTGTGGTTCCCACAGAGGAGCGCTTGCCGTTCTCCACGATCCATATCCGTACATCCTCCACATCATCAGGAGGACAGTACCTTACAAGATGCCTGGGCTGGTAATCCTTGGGGATATTTACGGTCCAGTCTTCCAGTATCTTTGGATCGCCGCTTCCCGCGTTCAGATAGGTCTTCAGCTGGTCCTGCTGTTCAAACCTGCCGTCCACGAGCACTGCGGACTGGCCGTTTTCCCGAAGCTGTACACCTGCCAGGGTGGTGAGGTATCTGGCGGAGGTCCCTATCAGTTCCTCATCGCATCTGAGTTCATCCAGATCGGAAGATTCCCAGTCCCAGATTATGTATTTGTCTGCTGCTATGGAGATGGGAAGAGAGTCGACTTTGTCGCCGTAATTGTATTTTTCCATGGCAAGGGTTTCATCGTCCAAAACGAAGGTGACCCTCAGGGATTTGAATTCTGAAGGCACGGAAGGGATGGCGATCAGCTCTTTGTAGGTCAGTGGCTCCGCCTTGCCGCTGAAACTCACTCTGTCTATTCCGGCGTAGTCGTCGCACACAAACACGTTTCCGGTGAGCTTTCCTTTGGAAGAATTGTCACCTGCTATGGCGCCCAGGAATTCGTCTTCACCGTTTATGTTTGGCAGGGCTGCACAGTCCACTATGTCATAGCCTTTTCCGCAGATACCGCCCACATAATTGCGCCCCTTCAGTATTCCCTTGGCGTAGCTGTTGTGGATGGTGGACATGGATTCGCCGGATATGCCGCCCACATAGTCGCCTGTGGTACTGGTCATTTTTCCGTAGTTCTGACATCTCAGAATGGTTCCCATCTCCTGGTAACCGCAGATGCCCCCCACATAACTCTTCTGTACAGTGGCATCACCTTCATTCCTGTTGTTTCTCATAACGCATTTGGTGCGGTAGGTGTTTCCCCTGGCAACGTCTTTTATGCCCGTCACATCGCTCTCAAGGTCAAAGTCGTATTCGATGGCCATGGTGCCTGCGATGCCGGAGGTGTTTATGTCTCCGTTGATCTCAGCATTGTTTACGGAATCAGCCACGGTGCCGTCGGTGCAATTCTCTGCCACAGCCAGGGAATTGTCGGTGTACAGATCCTGGTCAGTCTGGTTCAGCAGGTCTTCTATGGCGTCTGTCAGAAGGAGCATGACTGCGTTGAACTGGTCGTTCACCTTTACCATATCGTCCACCAGCTGCTGGTTTGAAGAGTTCAGTTCGTTGTTCAGCATCCCCAGGTTGTCGCTCATTCCCTGAATGCTGGCCACCAGGCTGTTTGACCTGTCTTTGTATTCCGCAGAAAGCTTCGGCATGTTTATGGCGCCCCTGCCCGAAAGGTTGGAGGCGATGGAGCCGATCTCACTCACCGCGCTCTTCAGATTGCTCATGGACTGTCTGGCGGCATTGACGGCATTGCTCAGGTCCTTTTGCTCAGCCGCGGTGATCTCCGGCAGATGAGTCATCAGGATATTTGTCATCACGTTCAGGTTTGTCTCCAGATAGAGGGCATAGCTCATGCCATAGTTTTTCTGGAATTCTTCCAGAGCCAGTATCTCTATCTCTGTGGCGGCGCTGGCGCGGGCCTCGGTGTCCAGAGCGGCGTCGGCCTCGGCGTATTCCCCGGAAGAGGGGAAATCTGACTGGGTGGCAGGGTCCGTGCTTGTATCTATCCTGACCACCTTTGCTATGTTGGCGTAGGCGGCTTTGTTGCCGGACAGGGTGCCGCCGGGCCAGTCTATTATGTTTCCTTCCGCGTCCACAGGGACCAGTTTTGAGGTGCTGCTGGAGTATGCGGGATCATTGTGGTGATCATCGATATACTTGTAGTATTCGTAGTCGAATTCACTTTCGGTATATTTGTCGATATAGCTTTCGTAATCTGCAGTGGCTTTTTCGATGTTTGCAACGGCTTCGTCGTAGTCCGCCTTTTCCTGTTCCGTCATATACTTTTTCAGATTCAGGTCGTTTGCCGCCTTTTTAAGGCTGGCAAATGAATTCGAAGCGTCCGAAAGGGACTCCGACGTGAGTTCGATCACTCCGCCGCTCTTGGAGGATTCACTTATGGTGTAATGAAGGCGGTTCAGGAGTTCATTTCCGCCGTCCATCACCCCGTTTATCCAGGTGTGGGTTTCGTTTGTCAGGTAGGATGTGTCATCGATGGCCTTGTCGGCAAAACCCTTCACCAGATTGAGCCGGGAACTGATGAGATCAGACTCGTCTCCTGCGTCGTTCAGGGTGATGTTCACGAGGTCGTGGAGTGAGTTCATATTTGTAGTGAGTTCTTCGATCACATCGTCGGATATGTCCACGATCACGTAGGGCTCGGCCTGTCCAACGATGCCGCCCACGTCTTTCCTTCCGAAAACCTCACCGTCGTTGGTGCACATGTCCACATAGCCGTTCTGCCTGCCGACGATACCGCCCACATTGTAGCCTACGTGCTCATAGCCAACGGTGGCGCTGTTGTTGCAGCTGGTTATGGTCCCCTGGGAATAGCCGCAGATACCCCCGGTGTCTATGGTGCTTTCAAGGACGCTGGTGGAACCTGTCTTGTTGTTGTCCCCAAAGAGGTTCTGCAGTGTCTGGGCGTATGTGCTTATGTCGAAGTCCTTTTTTTCAAAAGAATCATCCACGGCCTTTATGTTCACAGTGGCATTGTTGGTGCAGCTGCTGATGGAACCCAAGTTGTAGCCTGCGATGCCCCCGGTGAAATGAAGACCTTTTATATCCCCGGAGGTGGTGCAGCAGCTGATGATGCCGGTCTGTTCATTGTAGCCCGCTATGCCTCCGGTGTAGTCGTAGCCTTCGATGGTGCCGGAGAAAGAGCATCCCCTGATCACGCCGTAATTGTCCCCTGCTATGCCTCCGTTTGCCAGCTGGTTTCCGGACAGGATCATGGTGCCTTTTATATGCAGGTTTTCAATGAGTGCTCCCTGCTGTACTATGCAGAACATGCCGGTGTAGCTCTCCCCCGCCACAGCCTTGAAGCCGGAGATGGTGTGGCCCTGGCCGTCGAATACCCCGCCGAATATGGGGATATAGGCAAATGAAGTGTTCTCCAGGTCGATGTCATTTTCCAGGATCACATGTTTTCCCGCAGACCAGGTGTCCAGCCGGCAGTTTTTGGCCAGCTCTTCCATGTCTTCAGGGGTTTCTATGTAAATGATGGAGGAATTCAGAGCGCTCTCGGTATCCTCATCATAGATGTATCCCATCTTGTCCTGTTCGTAGGTGGTGTCCCTGCGGATGGGGGCGTTTTCATAGCCTGCCCCGGTCTCTCCCGAAGCATTCTCTCCCGAAGCGTTTTCTTTGCTCCCGGTGGATCCCCTGGTGTTTTCTTCTTCTCCGGAAGAGTCTGCATTCTCCTCTGTGATCTCTTCACCGTTTTCATCCACACGGATCACTTCAACTGCAGGACGCTGTTCCGTGCCCTCGATCACTGAAAATGATTTGCTGCTCGCCAAAGCGTGGGCAGGATCCGAGAAGGAGAGGAGAGCCGGAGCGATCAGCGAGGAGATAAGTAAATAAATGAGCCTTTTATCACGCATTGTTTCCCTCCTCCTTTCCGTTATTCCGCATGTTTTCTGTCTCTTTTGAAGGGCCGGGACCGCTGTCCCCGGAACTTATGTCCGAAGGATCCTCGAGATTCACAGATTCCGCAGCTCCATGGGTTTCGCTCCCGGAACCGGGGCCCTTGGAGATGCTCATGGGATCTGTGCTGTCATACTCCCTGGTGGGCAGTGCATTTATTGCCTTGTTCAGATCTTCCTCGGTGACCGGGGTGACATCTCCTGCCTCCACAAAGGCGTTTATGTCGCCGCGGACGATGGCGCTTATGCGCCCTGTCACCACGCCGTTGATACGGCCGCGGATGATTCCGTCCACACGGTTGAGACCCTGGGCCTCCTTGGCACGAAGGGGCATGTTCATAACAAATGCCGTCTTGCTTATGATGGTGTCACCCACCATGAGGATCTGAGGCAGCACGAACATGGTTATCAGTATGGAAATGATGGTTCCACGGCCCAGGCACTGTCCAATGCCGTAGATAGCCCCGTCAGATGTGAGCTTTCCGATGAGGATACCCGCAACAGCCAGCATGGTGCCGGATGTGACGATGGTGGGGAATGAAGCGTTCATAGTCTCCACTATGGAGTCGTGTTTGCCCTTGGTGGCTCTCAGTTCAGTGTACCTGCCGGCGATGACTATGGCGTAGTCGATATTTGCACCCATCTGGATGGAACTGACTATCAGTTCGCTCAGGAAGAATATATTGTCGTGCATAAGGGATGGCACCGAGAAGTTTATCCAGATACTTCCCTGTATGACGGCGATGAGGAGCACGGGCATTCCGGCTGATTTAAATGTGAACAGAAGCACCACCAGGACCACCAGTATGGATACGATAGTGACCACAAGGTTATCTCTCGCGAAGGTCTTTTTCAGGTCGTACTGGCTGACGCATTCCCCGGCGGCGTAGACTTCCCCGTCATAGTACTCGTGGGCCATATCGTGCATCTTGTCGATAAAGTCCTGGGTCTCCTGGCTTTCCTCGGGGAGATTCAGGTAAACCAGCATTCTGGAATAGTTTTCACCCTGGAGCTGCTCCTTGGCGAAGTTCATCATCTTGTAGGCATCGTCCAGGGTTTCCTTTGTATCATCGTCCAGGCTGACATAGCCCTCCTCTATCTCGTCGTGGATGTACATGAACATGTCTATCAGAGGGACTTTGTAGGAGGGAAGTCCGTTAATGACCTTGGCGTAATCTTCGTCATTTATGGCGTATGCCGTGTAGATCAGTTCCGCCAGTTCGTAGTCCAGGTCGATGAGTTCGGAGAACTGCCTGGGGGTCAGCTTGTCCGTGAGTGTGTAGCCGTTCATGGCCTCTGTGTTTGCAAGACCGACACAGGATTTGACCTCGCTGCGGGCTTCCAGATCATCCAGCAGTTGTTTTTCCTTGTCGTAGTCCCCCGCCGGTACCAGGAAGGCCACCAGGTTGTCATCGTTGAAATTGTCTGCGATCATCTTGTCGGCTATCTGGACATCATTCTGTATGGGCGTGTGCAGGGTGGAGTATCCAAAAACATACGGGCAGTTGTTGGAAATAAAGAATGCCACCACGATGGACACCAGGAAAAGGGGCGCAATGATGAAACGGGTGTGGTAATCAAAATGTCCCACAAAGGGGATGTCCGGAATGAAGTTTTTGTGTTTCGTGGTCTCCATAAGGCCGGAGAAGAGCATTATCACTCCGGGCATAAGGGTGAACACGGACACCAGACTCAGTATTATGGCCTTTATCAGCACGATACCCATATCCGGGCCTATCCTGTACTGCATGAACGTCATGGCAATGAGACCGCCGATGGTGGTGAGTGAACTGCCGGAGATCTCGGGTATGGCTTTTGTGAGGGCTGTGATTATGGCTTCTCTGGGCTCTTTGTCCCTGTGCTCCTCCTTGTACCTGTTCAGGAAAATAACTGCGTAGTCCACGGAGAGAGCCAGCTGCAGCACTATGGTGACTGAGTTTGAAACAAAGGATATGGTGCCCAGTATGAAGTTGGACCCCATCTGGAGCACAGCACCTGCGCCGAAGGTGATCAGGAGCACCGGGATCTCTGCATAAGCCTGAGTGGTGACCAGGAGCACTGCAAGCACCACTATGACCACCAGCACCGATATGACCTTCATCTCGTCTGCTATCAGTTCCGACTGGATGTCTCCCAGGGTGGTTGAGAGGTAGGAGTCATAGGGCTCTATGTATTTCTTTACCTCATCCAGGGGCACCAGCACCTGCGCGTCGTTTTCATCGTAATCAAAGGTTATCTTGTAAAGGGCGGAACCGTTGTTGTAATGGTCCGTTGAATCATCGAATTCCACGGAGAAGACACCGTTTATATTTTTGAAATCATCCCGGATCTTTTCCGCCTGCTCGTAGGACACATTGGCGATCATCACAGAACAGGTTCCGTAGGTCTTGAATTCTTTTGCCATAAGGTCTATGCCCTGCTTGGTCTCGGTGGTTTCAGGCAGGTATGCTGACAGTGAATTTTCCACACTCACCCAGTTCCTGGTGAAAACCGCAAAGATCCCCAGTATGGCAAAGATAAGGAAGAAAAGATTGCGCTTGTCCACTATAAAGGCGCAAATGCTATATATGGCATTGCTCCCTTTTTTCGGTGAAGGATTATTTTCCATAATAATTGTCATCCTATCTGTGATTTTATCTGTGACAATAAATGCAAATGCAAGTTATGTAAACTCGAGCAACGATAAATAATAACATAGACAGATCAAATATACAATAATATAACTTTGCAGAATGCCCCCTGGCAGACTGCAAAGTTTCGGTATGAACATATCTGATAATGGTCTTGTCTGATAATGAAATTTCCGGGACATGACCCGGAGCGCTTTGGAAAGAAATCGGCCGGGCAATGGCTTGATGTGCTGTCTTGTCCGGTGTCAGACTGCAGCGGACATACCGGACAGCTGTCTTTTCAGCGCCGTTGCCACAGGGTAAGCCACTGCGGACAGGATGACCGCCACTGCACATCCGGTGATGAAGCGCGCAACTGATCCGCCAAACACATATTCAAAGGAATAATAACCGTAAAGCTTGCTGTCTATGAAGATCACAGGGGTGTTTGCTATGGATACGAAAATGGAACTCACCACCATGCAGAGTACGGTCTGCCTGTAGTTCAGACTGTAATTATTTTTCTTTGAGTAGTAACCCACAAGGAAACCTCTGAGCCCCACCGGGATCATCCACAGAAGGGTGGTGGGGGCAAAGCCGTACTGGAGAAGCTGCTGCAGAAATGAGCCTGTGAGTCCCACGGTCATCCCGGTTACAGGGCCGAAAAGGAGCCCGGATATGACCACGGGGAGACTTGAAAAGGTGAGTTTGAACACCCTCAGGTCCACTTCCACATATGACAATACTACGAATAGCGCGGTGAACATACCGCATAGGACGATATTTCTGGTTCTTTGATTCATCATGAGACACCTCCTTCCCCGTTTATGCCACATAAGGATATGTCTCATGCGGTTCAGCGGGATGCGGGTCCGGCACCGCGGGTATTCCCTTCGTCCGGCCGTCAACTCCCTGTACGGCCGGCACTTCACGCGCCGGATCCTACTCTGTTCCG
>JAILIO010000199.1 GCA_024695225.1 Lachnospiraceae bacterium | reverse complement strand
ATGAACAGGATCCTGAAAAAGAGTCTGTTGTCAAATATGTAGATAAGGACCCCGGAAAACATGATAGGGCATATCATAAACGAGATATAATTTATCACCCCGGACAGAGCCATTCTGCCGGTCAGCATTCCGGCTACGTGGAAGTCGGAGATGATCCAGCATATTGCGCTGATCCCGAATACAAAAAGATGAAAGAAACCTTTTGAAATAGTCCTCTCTGAATCCGTTGGCGCAAATTTGAAACCAATGTACATGAAAAAGGATATTATGGAGATCGCAAGGATTATGACACAGAGACAGAGATAAGGCACACTCTCCGCGATCCTTTCAAGGGAGTATGAGGCCATGGTGGTGATGGCGGCATCCTGTACCGTAACATCGTAAAAATAATGTCTGGGTTCAACGGTTATGTATATCTTCTGACCGGAATAATCGGAGCTCATGGGGATCAGAGCAAAGAGATTTCCCACGCTGGTGCTTATGGGACCGAACTTCGCAGGACCTGCGTGATATATGTTCTTTCCGTTTACCGTGGCATCCACGGTGCGGAAAGTGCATGTGAAACGGAGGATCTGGTCATCCTCGATTATATCGGGAAGGATCCTGTAAAAGGTCACCGGCCCTGAATTTCCAATGCTGAAGTTACCTGAGACTATTTTACGGCTGCCGTCTTCATTTACCCTGGTCCAGCCCTCATCCAGTTCCTCCACATACAGAGTTCTGGGAGAGATCCAGTCGTCTTTTATATAAGTTGCAACTATGAGACCCGTCAGTACAAAAAGAAAGATCAAGACACCATTGATCAGCCTTATATAAAATGCTCTGCGTTCTGTTTCAGTCATATACGATCCTCGGATGCATCAAGCACAGTTGTTCAGTAAAAAAACGCAAGTATTATACTCTTATTTACTACATATTACAATTGTGATCCGGTCTATCATATTCCCTTTATTTCTCTTGGTTTGGAAATGAAATCCGGTTTGTTGTATCCGGCTTTTTTCAAAGGCGTTCTTTTGTATGTTACGGCTTTTAATGTCGTTACAATATCTTGACAGGGACTGTTTGTATGATACAATATCTTGTGCGACGCATGTCTGCCGGTTGCTTAATCAGTACAGAAAGCATAAGATGAAAGACAGACGCGCAGATGGGGTGTTTGACAGACTGTTACAGAAACAGGGTTGGAGTTTAGGAGAAGGAAAATGAAGATAATCAAGAGAAGCGGCGCAGAGGCGAAGTTCGACATATCGAAGATCATCTCCGCCATACATAAGGCCAACGGCACGGTGGATGACTCAAAAAAACTCACCGGGGAGGAGATCGAGGACATCGCCGAGATCGTTAAACGCAACTGCGAGCGGATGAACAGGGCCGCAGGAGTGGAAGAGATACAGGATCTTGTGGAAAATGAGCTCATGAGGTACGGAGCCTTCGAGCTTGCCAGAAATTACATCACCTACCGCTACAAGAGGGCCATGGTGAGGAAGGCCAATTCCACCGACGACCAGATACTGGCGCTCCTGGAATGTAACAATGAAGAAGTGAAGCAGGAAAACTCCAACAAGAACCCCATAGTGAACAGCGTGCAGCGCGATTACATGGCGGGTGAGGTTTCCAAGGATATCACAAAGAGGTTCCTGCTTCCCGAGGATATCGTGAAAGCCCACGAAGAGGGGATCATTCATTTCCACGATGCGGACTATTTTGCCCAGCATATGCACAACTGCTGTCTGGTGAACCTGGATGACATGCTGCAGAACGGGACTGTCATAAGCGAGACCATGATCGACAAGCCCCACAGTTTCTCCACAGCCTGTAATATAGCCACACAGGCCACTGCCCAGATAGCTTCATCCCAGTACGGAGGTCAGAGCATCTCTCTCTCACATCTCGCTCCTTTTGTGCAGGTCTCCAGGGAGAGATTCAAGGCGGAAGTTGAAGAGGAGATGAAAAAGACAGGGGTGAAGGCCACTCCCGAGCAGATCGCGGAGACTGCGGAACTCAGGGTTGAAGAGGAGATCAACAGAGGCGTCCAGATGATCCAGTACCAGGTGATCACCCTTATGACCACCAACGGTCAGGCTCCCTTTGTCACCGTATTCATGTATCTGGACGAAGTGCCGGAAGGCAGGGTCAGGGATGACCTGGCTCTGATAATAAAAGAGATGCTGAAGCAGAGGATACAGGGAGTGAAGAATGAAAAGGGGGTCTTTATTACCCCGGCATTCCCCAAACTCATATATGTGCTGGACGAAGACAATGTGAGGGAAGGCACAAAGTACTGGGAGATCACAAAGCTTGCGGCCAAATGCACCGCAAAGCGGATGGTGCCCGATTACATCTCCGGGAAGGTGATGAGGGAACTGAAGAGGGACTTCACCGCGGAAAAGACCGGCACCGGCACAGTGTACCCCTGCATGGGATGCCGCTCTTTCCTGACCCCGGACAGGACCGACAAGATAGGCAACGTTGCAAAGGCCCTGAATTACGATCCCAACAAGGGAAAATATTACGGGCGTTTCAATCAGGGCGTTGTGACTATAAACCTGGTGGATGTGGCCTGCTCTTCCGGAAAGGATATGGAAAGGTTCTGGGAGATCTTTGATGAGAGGCTTGAGCTCTGCCACAGGGCGCTTATGGTGAGACATGAGAGGCTTAAAGGCACCAAATCCGATGTGGCCCCCATCCTCTGGCAGTACGGAGCGCTGGCCAGGCTTGAAAAGGGTGAGACTATAGACAAGCTCCTGTACGGCGGATACTCCACCATTTCCCTTGGATATGCAGGGCTTAACGAGTGCACGAAATATATGACAGGGGTGTCCCACACCGAGGAACCCGGCACAGGGTTTGCCCTTGAGGTGATGCAGCATATGAACGATGCCTGCGCTAAATGGAAAGCGGAGTCTGACATAGATTTCAGCCTTTACGGCACACCTCTGGAATCCACCACCTACAAGTTTTCAAAGTGCCTGCAGAAGAGATTCGGAGTGATCCCCGGGGTCACCGACAAGAATTATATAACCAACAGCTATCATGTCCATGTGACTGAGAATATCGACGCATTTTCAAAGCTCAAATTTGAATCAAAGTTCCAGCAGCTTTCACCCGGAGGCGCCATAAGCTATGTGGAGGTGCCGGACATGAACAGCAATCTGGAAGCGGTGCTTTCCGTGATGCAATATATATATGAAAATATCATGTACGCTGAACTGAACACCAAGAGTGATTTCTGCCAGGTATGCGGATACGAAGGTGAGATCTTGGTGGTGGAAGACAGCGACGGGAAGCTGGTTTGGGAATGCCCCAACTGCCATAACAGGGACCAGGCCAAGATGAACGTGGCCAGGAGGACCTGCGGATATATCGGCACACAGTTTTGGAACCAGGGAAGAACACAGGAGATCAGAGAAAGGGTGTTGCATTTATGATCAATGAAAAGACCAGCAAAACATGTATTGAAAAAGGACCTTTGACAGACGAGCTTTTGGAACTCATGAACAAATGGTTCAGAGCCGCCAATTACCTTTCCGCAGGACAGCTTTACCTGCTGGAGAACCCGCTTTTAAAAAAGCCCCTGACCCTCGACATGATAAAGAAAAAGATCGTGGGGCACTGGGGAACCGTGCCGGGACAGAATTTCGTATTTGTGCACCTGAACAGGATAATAAAAAAATACGATCTGGATCTGATACTGCTTTCCGGCCCGGGACACGGCGGGAATTTCTACATTGCAAATGACTATATGGACGGCAGCTACAGTGAGGTCTATCCCAACATCTCAAGGGATGAGTCCGGCATGCAGAAGCTGTTCAAGCAGTTTTCATTTCCCGGGGGAGTGCCCAGCCACTGCGCTCCGGAGACCCCCGGTTCCATAAATGAGGGCGGGGAACTCGGATATGGCATTGCCCATGCATTTGGGGCGGTTTTTGACAATCCGGATCTGATCGCCGCAGTCACAGTGGGTGACGGCGAGGCGGAGACAGGGCCTCTGGCCACCAGCTGGCAGAGCAATAAATTCCTGAATGCGGCCACTGACGGGGCAGTGCTTCCCATCCTGCATCTGAACGGCTACAAGATAGCAAATCCCACGATCTTTGCCCGCATGAGCAAGCAGGAGCTCATCGATTTCTTCCATGGCTGCGGATGGGAGCCCTATTTCGTTGAGGGATCGGATCCCATGCCCATGCACCGCCTGATGGCAGAGACCATGGACAAGGTCATAGAGCGCATACATGAGATACAGAAGGACGCCAGGGAGAACGGAAATACCGCTCGTCCCGTATGGCCCATGATAGTCTTGAGGACCCCCAAAGGCTGGACCGGTCCCAAGGTTGTGGACGGACAGAGGATAGAGGACAATTTCCTGGCCCATCAGGTGCCTATCTCCATGGAAAGGGTGAAGAGCATCTGAAGATCCTGGAGGAATGGCTCAGGAGTTATCACCCTGAGGAACTCTTCGACGATGAAGGAAAGCTAATGCCGGAGATACAGCAGCTGGCTCCGGAGGGCTTCAGCCGTATAGGCGCAAATCCCCACGGAAACGGTGGACTGCTCCTGCGCGAACTCAGGATGCCCGACTTCAGGGAATATGCCGTCGAAGTGAAGGAACACGGCGCAAAAGACGGGCAGGATATGATAGAACTTGGAAAGTTCGTGAGAGACATATTCACTCTCAACAAAGAGTCCGGGAATTTCCGCATATTCGGGCCGGACGAGACCAATTCCAACAGGCTTAACAGCGTATTTGAAGTGGAGAACAGGGACTGGAACGCAGAACACTACGATACGGACGATCATCTTGCGGTGGACGGCAGGGTCATGGATTCCATGCTCAGCGAGCACATGTGTGAAGGCTGGCTTGAGGGCTATCTGCTCACCGGAAGGCACGGTTTCTTCGCCACATACGAGGCCTTTGCCCGCATAATCGATTCCATGGCAGCCCAACACGCAAAGTGGCTTAAGGTCTGTAACCAGCTTCGCTGGAGGGAAGAGATCGCATCCCTCAACCTGATCATGTGTTCCACCGTATGGCAGCAGGATCACAACGGCTTCACCCATCAGGATCCCGGCTTTATGGATCATATAGCAAACAAGAAAGCCGACGTGGTGCGTCTCTATCTGCCGCCGGATTCAAACTGCCTTCTGTCCACCTTTGACCATTGCATCAGAAGCCACAATTATGTGAATGTGATAGTGGCCAGCAAACATCCCAGACCCCAGTGGCTCTCCATGAGTGAGGCGGTGAAACACTGCACCCAGGGCATAGGCATCTGGGACTGGGCCAGCAACGATCAGGGACAGGAGCCGGATATAGTCTTTGCCTGCGCAGGTGAGACTCCCACGCTTGAGGCTTTGGCTGCGGTTTCCATCCTGAATAGGGAACTTCCCGAAGTGAAGATACGTTTCATAAATGTGGTGGACCTTTTCAAACTCCAGCCCTCAAGCGAACATCCTCACGGGCTTACGGACGCAGAGTACGACATACTCTTCACCACTGACAAACCGGTCATCTTCAATTTCCACGGCTATGCGTCGCTGATCCACGAGCTGACCTACAGGCGTCACAACAACCGTCTCATGCATGTGAGAGGATACAAGGAAGAGGGTACCATAACCACTCCCTTCGATGTGCGCGTTCAGAACGATGTGGACAGGTTCCATCTGGTGCAGGAGGCCATCAAATTCCTGCCGGATCTTGGGAACAGGGGAGCATACCTCTATCAGAAGATGAGCGACAAGCTTGTGGAACACAAGCAGTATATCAGCAAATACGGCCAGGATCTGCCGGAGGTGGCAGGCTGGGTCTGGTCTCCGGAGTGAGACAGTGTCAAACAGTATCACATAAATAAAAGTACCCGGGGATATCCCCGGGTATTTTTAAATTCATGCTCTTTCGGGATTTATCCCGGCAACCCTCTCAGTTCCCGGTGATCTTAAACTCGTATTCCGTGTTGTAGGTGGCAACGTACAGGGTGTCATCCACGATCTGGAATTCGTCCGGCCCTGATTTTACCGGGATGGATTTCACGGTCTCCCCGGTGTTTATATCCAGGAGATAAATGAAGTCATCCTCCGATGTGAATCCGTATCCGCAGATCACCGTGGTGTCTGTCAGGAGGAAGTTATTTGCATTGGATACCAGGGGGTCTGATTTCCAGAGAACCTCTCCGGTCCTTATGTCCACTGCGGCGATGTAGCTTGAGTTGGGCTCCGCGCTGGAGTAGGTGTTATGCCCCACGGACAGATATATCACATCACCCTTGCAGGCGGCGTAGCGCAGATACTGGGTGTAAGCGGAGGAACTGTGTTCAACATTGTCGGGACCGTCCATAAGTGTGGTCAGGTCCAGGGATATGGTCTTTTCTGTTTTCACATTCACTATGTCTATTGCGTTTGTCATGTACTGGTACTGCCTGTAGGAGGTGGGTTCATAGATCCAGGTGCCGTCGTTGTAGGGGAGCCCCGGCTTTTTGAAGTTGTGCCTGTATTCCCATTCGTCTGTGTTCAGCCAGTCCGTGGATTCTTTGAATGTCTCCGTGAGTTCGATGTGTGAGTCGCAGGGTTTTACGGTTTCGATATTGTAGTGAGACCAGGAGGGGCAGTCCGGGGCGAAGATGCTCATGTCTTCTCCGGCCTCCACCTCTTCAGGCTCTGCTTCCGTGAAGGATACGAGGGTCTTAAGGTCTTTCGTCCTGTCATCCAGGATGGATTTATTTAAATAAACGCCGTATTCATCCGGGCTCAGTGACACATCGAAGTCCCCGGCTGCATAGCTTGCGATCTCGTACTGATCGAAGTGTATGTTCAGGGTGCCGCCGAAGGGGGCGCAGTTCAGGGTGTTGTATCCTATCAGTTCCTCAATTGTGGATGTGGGGTCGTACGTCATTATCTCTTCGTTGTCGGAATAATTCTTTTTGATCTCGTCATAGATAACCCCGGAAAGCCCGGTGCTGTGATTCATAAGGTCTTTGATCTTCAGCTGTTTTCCGGTGTTCACATCCCAGGAACTGTAAGTGGTGCCTGACATGGGGTGGGCGCCGCCGCCCCACTGGTAATAAGTCAGAGAGACCACAAGCACCTGGTCGTCAAGCCTCAGGATCTCTGCTTTGTTTTCGTCTGTGAAGGGAAGGGTGGAACCGTATGGGTTGTCACTTTGCGCGAGACACTCTTTGGCGGTGATCCCCAGTTCCGCCACCGTGCTCCTGCAGGAGCGCTCTGTCTCCTGATCGTATTCTTCCAGTGCTTCCCTGAGTTCCCTGTGGGTGGCTGCATAAGAGTCTGTGAGGGTTATTTCCGGATAGATCCCCTTTGCCAGTATCACTGTATCTTTGCCCCCGGGGATCTGAATGGTGTGGTTCACCACATTCAGGAGCGCATCGGCATTTGTCCCGGCATCTTCAGATCCTTCTTTGGGTGAGGATGTCTCTGCCTTTGGGCTTTCATCAGATACTGCAGATGTATCTGAAACCGCAGATGACTCCCCGGAAGCTTCCACAGAGGATTCTGTTCCGGATGCGGGAGCATCCCCCTGAGTTGCGGCAGGTCCCCGGCTTCCACAGCCTGAAAGCATTATGGAAAGGGAAATG
>JAILIO010000010.1 GCA_024695225.1 Lachnospiraceae bacterium | reverse complement strand
AACAGACACCCAAGCTCATGCGGCTGTCAAAGGTCCCGGTGGTCAAGGCAAAGGTCGGACCCCAGATCATGACTTTCATCTGTGATGCTGCCATATTCGATCAGGTGCCTGTGAAAAAAGAGGTCAAAGCCACCATAAGCGGGCTGTATATCACAAATGTCAGGGGCGTTCACGGTACCCAGATAGAGATAAAGCAGGGAAAAAAGAAGAATTTCCTGAGCAGGAAGATCGAGGAACTGCAGGAGAAAGCCGGCGCAAAACCTCTTTGATATGTTTTACTGTGCAGTTTTTCCCCTGGGGGCTATCTCCATCCTGAAAGAACAGTTTGAAAGGTGTTCGTAATTGATGTCCAGTCCGTAGTCAACCCGGACGGATATCCTGTTTTCCTGTTCGTCCACAAGGACCTTGCTGGTCTCCACTCCGATCATCACATTTCCAAAGGGGGTGGAATAATCGGTGAGGTTCTTTTTCTTCTCTTCAAAGATCATATGGGCGTTTATCTCGCCCCTTTTGGTCACTTCTATCAGTTTATCCTTTATACGGATGATGTTTCCGGTGGTGTTTCCCTCTTCATCTTCCTCGTCGTAGAGAAGGAAATGACTTTTTCCCCGGCGATAATATTTTGCGGGTGTGATGACTTCCACATCCGCAGCATTTCCGTCGGAGTCCATTATTTCAAATTGAAGTCCGTGCATGGACAGGATCACGTCCTTGTTCATGGTGAATTTCCTTTCGGTCTGTCTGTTAAACAGAAGCGGGAGCAGTCAGAAATGTTTTGATCTCCAGGTCTTTAAATTCTTCGCTTATGCGCCTGGCCGCGGCAAAGGCTTTCCGTTTATCGTAAAATATGCCGTATACTGCAGAACCGCTGCCGGTCATGGATGAACCTAAGGCTCCGTCTTCCAGGAGCATTTCCTTTATCTGTTTTATGGCGGGGGAAAGGCTGATAGCTGCTTCTTCCAGTGCATTTCCCAAAAGCTTTGACGCTTCTTTTGTATCATTTCTTTCCAGTGCCTCCCTGCAGGCCTTTGTGTCACTCCTGCCGGGGAGCTTCATCTCGTCAAAAAGTCCGTATATCCGGGCGGTGGAAAGGGAAATACCCGGCTTTATCACAGCCAGGAACACATCCTCCAGGCCGGGGATGGGGTCCAGCTTCTCCCCGATGCCGGTGCATTCGCAGCATCCGCCGTTTATCAGGAAGGGCACATCCGCCCCCACCTTTGAAGCCAGAACGAGCAGCTCCGAATCGGAGATGTCACAGTCCCATATGCCCCTTAAAACCCTGAGAGTGCAGGCAGCATCAGCGCTTCCGCCCCCAAGGCCTGCGCCGGACGGGATATTCTTTTCCAAAGCGATCCTGACAGGCTTGGGATCTGACGCCAGGGGGTGGAGTGCTTTTGCGGCTTTGATTATCAGGTTGTCGTCTCCTGCGGGAATGCCCTCACACCCGTCTGTCAGCACCAGGGATACCGGGTCTCCGGACTCCGTGGTTTCAAATACGATAGTGTCCGAAAGTTCCACGGACTGCAGGATCATATCCAGTTCGTGGTATGAATCCGGCCTTTTTCCCAATATATCCAGGGTCAGGTTCACCTTTCCCTTGGCGTGGTCTATCATCATCATGTTCTTCTGTCTCCTTTGTGACAGATTTCAGGGATCAAAATATCCCCATGTCATAGCTCCCGGGACTTATCCGCTGTGGCCGCAGGTTAGTCTACTGCAGGAGTGTGATATCCGACAGGTTCTTCATCCCCTTTCGGATCATATAGTCTTCGATCCCTTCTATTACGAAAATAAGGGCCTCGGGGTCGTTAAAAGAAGCGCAGCCAACAGCCACGGCAGATGCCCCCGCAAGGAGCATTTCCACGGCGTCTGCGCCGTTCATTACACCGCCCATGCCGATCACCGGAATGGAAACCGAATGGGATACCTCATAAACCATCCTGACTGCCACAGGGTGGATGGCAGGTCCTGAAAGGCCGCCGGTCTTATTTGCCAGTGCAAAGGTCCTGCGATCTATGTCGATCTTCATGCCCATAAGGGTGTTTATGAGGGAGACGGCGTCGGCCCCTCCCTGTTCTGCAGCCCTGGCGGTTTCAGTGATATCTGAAACGTTTGGGGTGAGTTTTATGATAACAGGTTTTTTGGACAGTTTTTTGATCTTTGAAGTGAGATCCTCGAGGACTGCAGGATCCTTCCCGAAGGCTATGGCCCCTTTTGTCACGTTGGGACAGGATACATTGATCTCCAGCATATCCACCCGGTCTTCATCGGAGAGCCGTTCCACCGCCTCAAGGTATTCGGCTTCAGTGTGGCCACACACATTTACGATCACATTTGTGTCAAAACCCTGAAGGAAACTGAGGTCCCGTTCTATGAAAAGGTCAAGCCCCGGATTCTGGAGGCCGATGGCATTCAGCATGCCGCCGCAGGTCTCCGCAGTCCTGGGCACCGGATTGCCTTCCCAGGGAGTCACAGAAACCCCTTTTGTGACCACGGCTCCCAGCCTGTTCAGGTCGATGTATTCGGAGTATTCCTGCCCGGAACCGAAGCATCCGGAGGCGGGCATCACGGGATTTTTGAAGGGAACCCCCGCTATGGTGACTGAAAGATCGGGACTGTATTTATCTTTTGAATTGTTCATCAGTTTAACTCCACTTTGTCTGCGGCAAATACGGGACCGTCCACGCACACCCTGGCGTTGTCAACATTCGAATGAGGGTCGGTGGATGAAGTCTTGCACACGCAGGAGAGACATACTCCAAGGCCGCATGCCATGCGTTCTTCAAGGGACAGGTAGCATTTCAATCCTTCGGACAGGGCGTATTCCCTTACGGCCCGCAGCATTGGCAGGGGCCCGCAGGCGTAAAGCACACTGCCTTGGGGAATGAGGGAAGGATCGTTTTTGATCACATCCATGACAGTCCCATGTACCCCCAGGGATCCGTCGTCTGTGGACACAGAGACTTTTGATATCCGGTCGAATTCATCTTTCAGGAAAAGATCGGAATTCCGGTATCCCAGGATGGAGGTGACGCTGCAGCAGGCGCTGAGCTTCTTCCCAAGGTACAGCAGGGGAGGAAGTCCTATGCCGCCGCCTATGAGCACCGCGTTCTCCGGGGGCTCCGGGGGATAGCCGTTTCCCAGGGGTCCCATTATCTCCAGCGTCTCATCCTTTTTAAGCCTTGAAAATAAGGACGTTCCGGAGCCTGCAACCCTGTAGACCAGTCTGAGAATGTCGTCTGTGCAGTCGCATACGCTGATGGGACGGGGCAGGAGACGGGATCCGTCACCGGTGTAGAGCATGAAAAACTGTCCTGGGGATGCGTTCAAGCCCCGGGTCTCAAGCCTCATGTCATAGATCCCCGGGCTGATCTCCTTGTTTTCTGTCACTTTTGCGATCATTTTTTCTTTCATATCGATGTTCTGTGCTCCGTTCGTTATATTTCAGGAATATCCGGCAATTGACATGCCGTTTTGCATTCACTTTTTGTAAGGAATATGTGTCGATCGAAGTTCCATGTTGCGTACACTTCCTTGTCGGGATAACTGTCGATCAACATAATGCGTTGCATTCACCTTCTTCCGGGAATATCTGTCGATCGGCGATCTGCGATGCATTCACTTCTTGTCAGGAATCCCGCTCGATATCATAGGCCACATTTCCCATGCAGATAGTCTTTAATATGGTGCCGGGAAGGGATTCCCCCTTAAAGGGCGAGTTGTAAGACCTTGAGTGGAAGGTGGTCACTTTTCTCCGCCGTCTCAGGTCGATCAGGGTGATGTCAGCCGGGCCGCCTTCGGCGATGTAGCCTGCGTCTAGCCCGTAAAATCTGGCAGGGGTTATGGTCATCATCTCTATCAGCTTCATGAGGCTGACCTTTCCGTTCCCCACCAGTTCCCTGAGTCCTATGGAAAAGGCGGTCTCAAGGCCTATCATGCCGCTGGGGGCCTTGTCGTTCGGAAGAGATTTCTCCGACTCCGTGTGGGGCGCGTGATCTGTGGCGATCATTGCCAGAGTTCCGTCTGCAGCGCCGCTCATAAGCGCCTGTCTGTCGGCTTCACTTCTGAGAGGCGGATTTACCTTTGCAAGGGTGCCGTATTTCTTCACCGCATCGGAGGTGAGAGCCATATGGTGAGGCGTCAGTTCCGCCGCTACCCTTATCCCCTCATCCAGCCCCTCCCGGATGAGTTTCACGGATTCCTTGCAGCTCACGTGCTGTATGAGGATCCGGGCCTTTGTTTCCCCGGCGAGCCCTATGTCTCTGGACACAAGGGATATCTCTGCCTCTCTGGGGGCAGTCACATCAAATCCGGGCCTTCTGACATAGCGGGGATCCTCTTCGTGGAGAAGGATGGGCATGTCCAGCTCTGCTGCCATCTTCATGGCTTCGCGGAGTACCGATTCGTTTCTGATGGGGATCCCGTCGTCGGTGAAGCACACTGCCCCCGCCTTTGCCAGCGCTTTCATGTCCGTGACCTGCTGTCCCTTCATGCCCACAGTGACATTTGCAGCGCTGTAGACATGGATGGGTGTGGTTTTGCCCTTTTCCAGCACATATCTCAGTGTGTCTGTATTGTCTATGGGAGGCTTTGTGTTCGCCATACAGATGACGGAGGTGTAACCCCCTGCGGCCGCGGCGGCGGCTCCGGTGATGATGTCCTCTTTGGAGGGGAAACCAGGATCCCTGAAGTGCACATGGCCGTCCACAAAGCCGGGAACGGCAGTGATGCCGGATCCCTCTCCGCTTCTCTCCCTTATGCTTTTGATCTTTTCCCCTTCCGTCTCGATATCGCAGATGCCGTCGAAACCGGATCCGGGGTCCAAAAGATGAACGTTTTCTATCAACATGGGAACATTATATCACAAAATACACCCGTTGCCCCTTTCACATGCTATAATGAAAAATATTTTGGAGGGATGAGTAAATGATCAGATTTATTGTGATAATTCTTTTTGTGGTTATTTATCTTGTGGTGACTGCGCCGGTGCAGCTCGTGCTCTGGATAATGACCTTTTGCGGCAAGGATGTGTCCGGGACCGCCTTCAGGATGACCCAGTGGATACTGGGGGTCCTGGTCAAAATGTCCGGCGCCCGGATCGACATCAGGGGGATGGAAAATATCCCGGAAGACAGGGCAGTGCTTTTCTGCGCAAACCACAGGAGCTATTTCGACATTATTTCCACCTACGCCGTAATGCCCCATGTCACAGGCTATCTGTCAAAACAGCAGATCGCAAATGTGCCGCTTTTGGGAGGCTGGCTCAGGCTCGGCAAGTCCGTGCCTCTGGACCGGAAAAACATAAAAAAGGGAATGCAGTCCATAATGAAGTGCGTGGATCTTGTAAATGAAGGCGTTGATATATTCGTATTCCCGGAGGGAACCAGGTCTGTTGTGGACGGTGAATTCGGGGAATTTCACGAGGCTTCATTTAAGATCGCCCAGAGGTCCGGCTGCAGCATAATACCCGTCACGCTGAACGGCACAAGGGAAGTGTTTGAGGCTCATTTCCCCAGGGTGACTCCCCACGATGTGGTTATAGAGTTCGGGGAGCCGGTGCCTTATGAAAAGCATATCGGTGAGATAATGAGGCAGAAGATCTCGGAAACCTACGAGAAGAACAGGCCTCATCCCCGGAGATAAGATAGAATATCTGTAAAACAGGCCTGATCACGAAAGATAATATCTGAAACCTGTGGTGAACAGGCCTCATCCTCAAAGATAAAGGGAGGGGTTTATTTCCCTCTCTGCCCTATATGGGCGTTTTCCAGGACATTTGTATCGAAGGAATAGGTCACCTTTTCGTCCAGCCGGGCTCTCTTGAAAGCCAGGTCTATCACCCTGTCCAAAAGATCTCCGTAGGGCAGTCCCACAGGCTCCCAAAGGTAAAATGAGAGAGAACCCGGAATGGTGTTGATCTCATTTACATAGAGGGAGTTGTCCTTTTGGTCCAGCATAAAATCTATGCGGGCAACCCCTGAACACTGCAGGGCTTTGAAGGTGTCAACCGCCAGGGACCGCACCCTGTCGCGGACTGAAGGGTCGATATCTGCGGGGATCTTTCTCTGCAGGGATGCCATGCCGCTTTTCCCTCCGGACATCTTTGCCCCGGCCGGAGCGGACCTGGCGCCGGCTCCCGAAGAAGAAGCCTTTGAGCCTGAAGTCTTTGCGCCCTTTCCCCCGGACATGTATTTGTCCGTATAGCTCAGGATCTCTCCGCTTCCCAGAGGTTCTTCGCACTCAGAAGCCTCAGCGCTGTCCGTATCTCCCAGGACAGAGCAGTTTATCTCTTTCAGGTCCTCTATGGAGTGCTCCGCCAGGATCCTCCTTGAAAATGTGAAAGCCAGATCCACGGCGTCCCTGAGGGATGCCTCGTCGTAGCCTTTCTTGATCCCGACGCTGGAGCCCAGGTTCACGGGCTTTATGATCACGGGGTATCCAAGTTCCGAAACTATCCTGTTTATGATGGCGTCGGGGTCTGAATAGTCAGCCGCCGTGAATTCGATGCAGTCGAGCACGGGAATGCCCGCCTGCTTCAGGACGCTTTTCATTACAGCCTTGTCCATGCCCATGGCGCTTGAAAGCACTTCACAGCCTGCGAAGGGGACTCCCAGGGTGTGAAAATATCCCTGAAGGCAGCCGTCTTCCAAGTTGGTGCCGTGGACCACGGGGAGGACTATGTCTATCTCTGAAACCGTGTCATCGGAAAAAGCCCTGTGCTTTGCTTTTTTAATGAAAACCCTGCCGTTTTCCCTTATGAAATACACCGGATCGGAGGATGAAGTGAGGGTCTTTATATCCCTGTACGCCTCTATATTCCCCACTTCGGGCCCTGTGAGAAATATATTGTCCTTTGTCATATAGACAGGTATCACATCATATTTTTCCCTGTCCAAAGACTGGGCGGCCTGGAGAGCAGAGATAACGGAAATCTCATGTTCCACCGACCTGCCGCCGAATACAAGCGCACACCTGATCTTCATAGCTGTCCTCCGCAAATAAATACATCACTCAGATATCATTTTCACAACATGTATGATATCATCGGTATGAACATACACAGTTTTGTATGCACGTATGTAAACCGTGAAATGCTGTGGATGCAATACCCTACGGGCGGTATCTTATACCAAAAAACAGCATTGTTCAAGGCGGAAATCAATATTTTGCACTTCCTTATAAAAAATCACACAATATCTTGTCAAATTTCAAGTGTTATGTTAACATATCCGCGAAACTAACCGATATATAGGATTGTGAAAGTATATTTTGTAACAGCCGCAGGGAAGCGGCAGGTGCTTTACGGTCTGTGTCCCGGAGGGAGGGCATCAGCCAAGAGACCGCATTAATTAGTGAAAGGAAAGATATCGATGAGAAAGAGCAGGATCCTGGCGTATTTGCTTACGGCGTGCATGGCGGTGACGACTCCTGTACAGGCCCTTGCCTACGAGGGAGTGGCAGAGGATATCACGGTCATGGCAGAAGAGTCTTCTGCTGAAGAAACACTTGCCTCTGAGGGGGTGACCGAAGAGACGGGGGTCTCGCTTTCGGAGACCTTGGCAGAAGGAGGCGGTACATCGGATGCAGAGACCGGAACAGAGGTAAAGGCATCGGATGAGACCGTTGCTGCAGAGACTGTGGCAGAGGTAAAGACATCGGATGAGACCGTTGCTGCAGAGACTGAAACAGAGGTAAGCGTCTCAAATGAGAGCGCCGCTGCAGAAGCAGAAACGGAGGAGACCGAAGAGACACAGGAGAGCGAAACAGAAGATACAGCGGAAGCAGCAGCTGTTTCAGATACTGATGAAGAAGAGGTGATCCCCGATGTAGAAGGAATGCTCGCGGAGGTGGGCGCGCTTGAGGCAGCAGGGGAAAGCGTTTATACGGCAGTTGTGTCAGCTGACGGTACTGTTGATCAACAGGATGTGGATTCAGGCACCACTGTGGTTTATATCCCCAAGACTGCAAAGAGGATAGCCGATCAGGCATTTAAAGGGGATTCAAATCACAAGACCAATTACGATATCGAGGAGATTGTTTTCCAGTCCGGATCTGCTATAACCGCCATTGGTTCCGAGGCCTTTTGCAATAACAGCCTGAAGGGCGTGACCATACCCCCTACAGTCAAATTCATCGGTTCCAAGGCTTTTGACGGGAACCGTGATCTTTCCACAGTGTCAGTCAATTCGCTGGTCATGAACCTGGATTCGGAATCGGAAGAAATTTTCAGAAATTGTTCCATAAGCCAGGTGAAATGGGTTGACGGATTGACCATGGTGCCGGATTTCCTGTTTGACGGGGCTGGGTTCGACAGTGGATATGTGGCTGATTTCAGCGACTCTGATATCACAGAGATCGGAACCTATGCTTATTACAATTCAAATCTCGGTTATGTGGATCTGACAGGTGTCGTGGAGATAGATCCCTATGCCTTTGCAAAGAAAGAAAGTAATACAGTGGACTCCATCGCTACGCTTACGCTCCCTGAAAGCCTTATGTATCTGGGAGAAGGGGCCTTTGCATTCAACTCAAAGCTTACGACCCTGGATATCCAGTCCTGCAAAATACAATCGAATACCGCAGGAAATATGTTCTATATGTGCAAACTTCAGACGGTCACATGGCCGGCAAATATAAAAACCATTCCCGGCGGTCTTTTCAAAAATGCATATTTCGATAAAGACATTGAGCTGGTGATGCTCCTGCCTTCCACTGTAAGGGAGATAGGACCGGAAGCTTTCTCTATTTATGGAGTAACCAAGTACGATTTTGACAAGGTTGTGATCCCTGAGGATTCTGAACTCAGGACCATCGGAGATCACGCTTTCTACGGCAGGACAAGCCTCTATGATATAAATCTGGATGCCGCAGTTTCCCTTAAGACCATAGGAGCCTATGCTTTTTACAACGTGCCACTCAGCGGGGAACTCAAACTGAACGGCATCGTGTCCATAGGCGATTTTGCCTTCTATAGCACAGGCAGTTACTACTTCAACTCTGTGATACTGGGGCCTTATCTCAAGACTCTGGGAAAGCAGTTATTTGGAAATGATGCAAAAAAAATAGGAACCGTAAAAATTTATTCATCACAGCTTCCTGAATCCCTTGACAATTTTTCAAACAGTTTCAAGGGACATACGGGGAAACTTCCTGTGTTCAATATGAATGAGAACTGCGCCGTGTACAAGAAATTCAAGGCTGCTGATACGGATTACGCCTTCAATATGAAGGGAGGATGTAATACGATTGAACATTCCATCACATATACTCTCAATAACGGCAAATGGGGCACTGAAAAAGGCCAGACAAAGTATTATGAAGGGTTTGTATATACCTTTGAGGAACCCGTATTAAACGGTGTCAAGTTCCAGGGATGGAAGCTTGGAACAGTTGTGGGCAGTTACACTGAAAAGGAAATTACAAACGGTGTATATGTGGACAGGACTGAAACCAACTGGTACAAGAATGTCAAGCTGACCGCTGTATATTCCAGCACGCCCTGTTTTGTGGGAAGAATTGATCTCAGAGGTTTTGCGGATTCAGCCCTGGTACCCACAGTCCACGGAAACACCATACTCCTGTCAGACAGTACAGTTGCTTCCGCAAAGGCCGCGGAAAAGGTTATCACAGCCTACGCCTATCCCTATGACACAGACGGTGACCTTATGAATACGAAGCAGGTGGAACTCACCTGGAAGAGTTCGGACACCGGAGTTGTCAAGGTAAATAAGACCAAGGACTTTACAAACACATTCACCCTTACAGGTGAGACCGGCACCGCCAGACTGTATGTCTACGCAAAGGGATACGGCGGGCTTGAGATATGGTCCAATTACGTGACTATAACAGTCAGGACCATGACTCCCACCCTTAGTTATACGAGTCTTGAGATCAACAAATACGAAACCATGACCTGGGTTCCCCTGGTTGAAAATACCACCGAGGTGGTATCGGAAGACAGAAAGGGAAATGAGACCACCATCGTGAAGGTCACTGACAGCAAGGGCAATTATCAGGAGGATCAGGACCTGCTCCTCTTCCCTTACGGCTCGGGATGGTATGTGTCTCTTACAGATCCCTCAAAATACGAGAAAGAGACCACCAAGAAAGAGCTGTATCTGTGTGTGGTAACAAGATACGGCACCACTTACAATGACCCTGTGTTCATAGGTCCCTTCAGCCTGAAGATCACGGTGACTCCGCCTGCAGTCACGCTTTCATCTTCTCCCACTTACAAGGGGAATCCCTTCTATGCAAATGAAGAGGACGCAAAGCTGGTGTACGATATCGGGGGGACATGTGTAGTTACAAGGGTTTTAGCCAGCGCACCCCAAAATGCAAGCTATCCCTGCCCTTGGGGAAAGGATATAGATGGTTCTGATTACAACGAGTTGGAACTTGATTCCACGGGAACCTCTCTGATTATGAAACCTTATCTCATAAATAGCTACGGTGGATGGCAGAGCAAAGGCAACTGGGACAATTTTATGCTGTGGATGAAGCAGAAGGTGGTTCTCACCATCTATGGAATGAACAGCGACGGTGAGGAGTTCGTGTTTGAGAAGACCATAACTCCTTCCGTTTCAGCTGCCAAAGCTCCCAAATACACCCTTGATGAGCTGACTGTCTTTGACAGGGATGGCGAAAATGCCTGGGATGGATATCGCAAGATGGTGCTCCGGAATGAATACGGGGATATCATAGATAATGATCTTCTCAAATACGAGTTTCCCATTTCCCCCAGCACCTCCAATCCGAAGGGTTTCATAGTGACTTCAGATGGATATCTGAACCTTAAAGATACCGAAACTACATTTAAATCCGGATCGCTGAAGATCAGGATCACAAGTCCTCTGTGGACACAGCCTCTGGATGTTACCCAGAAGATATCATCTACGGTTGAAGATGACCCTGACACTCTG
>JAILIO010000007.1 GCA_024695225.1 Lachnospiraceae bacterium | reverse complement strand
TTGAGCATGAACTTAAATACAAACATTCTATAGTCAATGAAAAAATGATAGTAGGCGAATTGAAGCGCGTTGCAGACGAACTTGCTTCATGTGATATCTCTATGCAGACTATAAGAGATCTGATCCGTCGCGGCTGATCAGGTCGTATAAAAGGTACACACATCGAACCTAAGAACAGTAACGTATGTTTCAGAAATTGATAAGCAGAACAGTTTTAAAAGTGGAATACATGTTTTGTAACAGGAAAGGACAGGAAACAGAAACACTATGAAAATATTACTTGCGGAAGACGAGGTCGAACTCAACCGGGCCATTACACAGGTACTCACAATGCAGCATTACGAGGTAATGTCCGCCTTTGACGGAGAAGAGGCTGTATCCTATGCTCAGAGTAACTCCTTCGACTGCATGATATTTGATATAATGATGCCAAAAAAGGACGGTATAACCGCTCTTAAAGAAATACGCGCCTCAGGAGATGTCACCCCGGTCATACTGCTGACTGCAAAATCCGAAATAGATGACAGAGTAGACGGACTTGATGCCGGCGCTGACGATTACCTCACAAAACCCTTTGCCATGAAAGAGCTTCTGGCAAGGGTCCGTTCCCAGTCGAGACGTTCTGATTCCTACACACCGACTGCATTGACTTTAGGCTCTGTTAAACTTAATGTTTCAGAGCTGGAACTCTCAGCCAAAAACTCCATCCGTCTTTCAAACAAAGAAGCCAAACTGATGGAATACATGATGCTAAACCCGGATAAAGAGCTGTCTACTGAGTCGCTATACGATCACGTCTGGCATAACGACGAAGTTGAAGGGGCCCATGAGGATGCCGTCTGGATCTATATCTCATACCTCAGACAGAAACTTATGAGTATAAATGCGGACATAGGTATAGAAGGAATGAAAGGCGGCAGCTTCACATTAAAGAACTACCACAAGCATCTTTGATTTATGTAAACCAGGAGGGATAGTATTTGACAAACAAACTTCAGTACAGATTTATAGCCATAACCTCCTTTGCGATCACCTTGGTCATGATCGTCCTGCTTGCCCTGCTCAATATATACAATTATGGGGCCACATACCGAGAAGCGTACAAAGTCCTGCGGTACATAGCCAGCAGGGGAGGCGAGCTTGGTGAAGTCGATATACGTGTCAGCATGAATGCCATAAGTGAATCTGAAAAAGAGCCGGAAAGCGAAACCTTTTTCAGAGTTGATGCCACGGAAGTCGGCAATCTCCTCGCCTTCGTCTTAGGTGAAGGCCGTGAGCTTGATCTGACCGGAGAAAATTCCTACAAGATACGTTATTATTCCGTTCTGCTTGATAAGGATGGAAATGTCCTGGAAATAAACAAGCGTCACATCGCCTCCCTTAAGGAGGAAGAGATGATCGAAACTGCAAAAGAACTGGAAAGCAAGGTCGGCAGCAAGGGACATTTTATGGATGGCGCCCTTACCTACACCTACCTTGTAAAAAAGACCTCCGATCACGGACGGCTTGTTATAGTCATGGACAGCACTAACGAAATAAAAGATGCCACCGATGTTATCAGGCGCTCCTTCCTCTTCGGCGTGCTCTGTCTTATAGTTTTTGTGATAGTTATGGTCTTTCTTTCAAAGCAGGCTATCATACCTGTCATAAGAAACATGGAGAACCAGAAAGCTTTCATAACCAATGCCGGGCACGAGCTAAAGACTCCTCTGGCTGTGATAAAAGCCGATACAGAGATAATAGAAATGACAAATGGCGAGTCGGAATGGACTGCAAGCATCAATAACCAGGTAGACAGGCTCACAGTCCTTATAGGAAACCTTATAACTCTTGCAAAGATGGGTGAGTTGGACAAGGAAGAGCTTTCAGATGTAGACTTCTCGGAGTGCGTAATGACTTCTCTTGGCAATTACAAAGCCGTAATAGAGCATCAGGGCAAATCAGTGACCTCCGAAATCACCGAAAACATACACGTCCTGGGCACAAAGGATGGCCTTACGGAGATAGTAAACATCCTGCTTGACAATGCCCAAAAATACTGTGACGATAACGGCAGTATCGGTGTGGAACTCACCAGCGCCAAGAAGAACTCAGGCGCCAGACTTGTGGTCTCCAAT
>JAILIO010000272.1 GCA_024695225.1 Lachnospiraceae bacterium | reverse complement strand
TAGTCTTTACCCGCAGGGAAGGGAGCGCTGCTGATATGTACCCCGGCCTCAACAGGAGAACTGTGTTGCAAAGGATCTCTGCTGCCCTTATCTTTCCCCTGCTGATCGTTCACATAAATACATTTGCCTGGATGAGAGCCTGCAGGGAAAAGGGATATTTCATCCTGGTGGGACTGATCATAATGGCGCAGATCGGATTTTTTGCTGCGGTCATTACCCATGTTTCGGTTTCATTTACAAATGCGTTTGTGACCCTGGGACTTCTGTCTTCCCCTGAGAAAAAGGCAGCTATAGACAGGGTGGTCTATGTGATCGGCGCGGTTCTGTTCCTGGCTTCCGTGGGTGTGGTGGTAAATGGTCAGATCCGGATGATCCTGATGGGATGAGGCAGGTCTGATATGAAAAGCGCAGTTGTCATAGGGGCAGGTATTTCCGGAATGTCCTGCGCCATCGATCTTGCAAGGGCAGGAGTGAGAGTGATGCTGATCTCCCCCTTTTCCTCCGAGAGATCCCAGTCTGTCATGGCAGCAGGCGGGATAAATGCCGTACTGCCCGGGGCGGAAAATGAAAACGGAGATTCAGTGGCCTCACATATGGAGGATACCATCAAAGGGGGCAGTTATCTGGGAGGAAAAAAGGCAGTAAAGGGCCTCTGTGAAAACGCCGGTGAGATCATAAGATATCTTGAAGGTATAGGTACGGTTTTTTCCCTTGACGGAGAAGGGAAACCGGACAAAAGGGCCTTTGGGGGGCAGTCCTACAAAAGGACTTTTTACTGCGGAGCGTCCACGGGAAAGCAGATAGTGACCGCCATGATCATGGAAGTCAGGCGGTACGAGGCAACAGGCCTTATAGACCACAGGCTTTGGATGTACTTCCACTCTGCACTCATCGAAGACAGTGTGTGTCACGGGGTTCTTTTGTTTAACGAGATCACCGGGAAACTGGAGGCGGTCCTGTCTGATGCGGTCGTAATGGCAACAGGCGGACAAAATCGTCTTTTCGGAAAGACCACCGGTTCCACCCAGTGTGACGGATACGCTGTCAGCAAGCTCTTTACCCAGGGAGCGGAACTCAAAAATCTTGAATTTATCCAATATCACCCCACATCCATAGAAACCACGCAGAAAAAGATGCTGATCTCGGAGGCCGTGAGAGGCGAAGGGGGAAGGCTCTTCTATGAGGAGAACGGAAAAAGGGTTTATTTCATGGAAGACAAATACGGCCCCCGCGGAAACCTGATGACCCGGGATGTGGTGAGCCGTGAGATGGACGCTGCAAAGCGGGATATATTCCTGGATATCTCTTTCCTCGGAAAAGAAGAGATAGAAAGGCGGATACCTGAGGTGAGGGATCTTTGTCTCAAATACCGGGGACTCGATATCTCCCGGGAGAGCATTCCCGTTTCACCTGCGGTCCATTTCTTCATGGGCGGGCTGGCAGTCCATCTGAACCATGAAACATGTATCAGAAACCTGTTTGCGGTGGGTGAATGCGCATCCATGTATCACGGCGCAAACAGACTCGGAGGGAACTCCCTTCTGGCCGCAGTCTACAGCGGCAAGGTCGCCGCAAAGGAGATCGCAGAGAGGAAAAGCGAAAATAAAACCATGGACTACAGCACAGTCCTGGAGCGGGAAAGCCGTAAACTCGATGAACTCAGGAATAATAAAAGCAGTTTCCCGGTAGCTTATATGCGGGACATGATCGCCAATACAATGAATGAAAAACTGGGGATCGTGAGAAACAAAGAGTCTTTGGAAAAGGGCATCGAAGATATGGATTATTATCTTTCCGCGGCAGAAAAGATAAGCTATGACAAAAGCGTTCTGATGTATGAAAATTACTCGATCACAGGTCTCATCATCCTTGCAAAGGCCATAATCATTTCCGCAAATGAGAGAAAAGAGAGCCGGGGATCTCATTTCAGGAGCGACTATCCCGAGACAGATGAGAACAGCGCATACGCAACCATCATTTCCTATGATGAGGGTCGGTACAAACTGCGTCAGGACAGGGAGCATTTTTATGAGGATTAAGATACTCAGACAGCAGTCACCTTCGACAGAACCCTACTGGGAGACATTCAGAGTCGACGATATCCCCAAAGACATGACTGTGGCGGGGTTGCTGGAACATATAAATTACAACGACGATATCGCAGACGAAAACGGTCGTAAGACCACCCGCATAGGGTGGGAGTGCTCGTGCCTTCAGGGCAGCTGCGGGGCATGCGCCATGGTGATCAATGACATCCCCGCCCTTGCCTGTGAGACCTTCATAAGGGATATAAAAAAGGATGTCATTACCATAAGACCCCTCAGGAAATTCCCTGTGGTACATGATCTGATGGTGGACCGCTCCGGGATATACGAGAATTTAAAGAAAATGAACATGTATATCGGAGAGTATCATCCCGCAAAAGAAAAGGATCCTGAGAAAAAACAGAAGGCCCACGATCTGCAATACGATATCGCTAAATGCCTGAAATGCGGGCTCTGTCTTGAGGTATGCCCCAACTACGTGAATGGCAGCAGCTTTTTCGGAGCAGTCTTTGCAAATGACTGCTACCTGGTTTCATCCAGAAACGATTCTAAAGAGAAGGCTGTTCTGAAAACATATGATAAGCACTTCGCAAGCACCTGTTCTAAATCATTTTCCTGCATGGATGTATGCCCCGTGAAGATCCGGACTATCACTGCCATGGCGGAGATGAATCGAAAATAAAATCGATCCGGGATAACAGGGTTGCCATATCCGGTGACATGTGATAAATAAATCATCGATGATGCAATTATCGGTAATAAGATTATCGAAGAAGTGACAGGGTGTCAGATGAGATATCCCGGGATGAGATGCATGTATTGTGCACGGCATTTTGGACATCTATATACGAACCCTTTATCCATAATATGTCCTGGAAAAAGATCGAGGAGCACTGCAAGCTTATGTGCAGGTTTTATGACTGGATCGGAGCGTTATCCATGTGAACATCGTTCATTTTTGGGCAGCATGCAGGATGTAAACAGTTGCAGGAGTAAACACAGGCAGAAGGATAGCCCCGGACATAAAAGCTCTAATACAGTGTGGGTGTGGCCGTCGAAAGACGGTTTAAAATAAGGCTCGATATTAGAGGTTTCTAATATATATAAAATATTTCTAAAACAACAGGAGGAAACGGAAATGCTGAAAAAAGTGGCTCCGTACATCGGAGAATACAAGAAGTACACAGTATGGGCAGCCATTATGATGTCCATTGGGATCGTAGCCAATGTGATACCTTATTTCTTTCTCTATCAGATCATTTCTCCACTTACCGAAGGGGAGCAGCTTGATCTTTCATACATCATGATCAGGGTGGCAGGCGTTGCGGTCTGTGAGATCATATTTTCCCTCTCTTATGTGAAAGGGCTGGAGTTTTCTCATATAAGCGCCTACAATACGCTGAAAAATCTGAGGGTTTCCCTGCAGGGAAAACTTGAAAAACAGTCTCTGGGAAATATACAGAATCTGGGAACCGGACGGATAAAGAAGATATTTACGGACGACATCGACCAGATAGAACTGTTGCTGGCTCACGCCATCCCGGAAGGCATAGCAAATATCTTTATACCGGTAGTTATTATCATCATAATGTTCATAGTCAACTGGAAACTGGGCCTTTTGTCCCTGGTTCCTCTCATCGCAGGCATGTTTGCCATGGGGATGATGATGAAATCCGGCTTTGAACTCATGAATGCTTACTACGAATCCGCTGCCAGGATGAACAATACCATAATCGAATATGTAAACGGCATGGAAGTGGTGAAGGTCTTTAATAAGGACGGCGATTCCTACAAAAAGTTTGGCGAGGTGGTGAGAGGGTACCGGGATTTTACCATTGCCTGGTACAAGGTTTGCTGGCCATGGATGGCTGCCTATTCGAGCATAATCCCCTGTCTGGCCCTTCTCATGCTGCCTGTCGGGTCATACATGGTGCTGTCAGGTTCCATCACCCTCGACAGGCTTATCCTGGTGCTCTGTATGTCGTTTGCCGTGGGACCGTCATTTTTAAAAGCCCTTGGATTTGCCGGGAAGATCCCCCAGCTGAATTACAAGATTGAAGAACTGGAAAAGCTGATGGATCATCCCCCTTTGAAGGAAGGCAGATCGGACTTTTCCGGGGAAAATAATGACGTTGTCTTTGAAAATGTCCGGTTTGCATATGAGGATACCGAGGTGCTTCACGGTGTGAATCTGCAGATGAAACAGGGCACCACCACGGCCCTGGTGGGGGAGTCCGGCAGTGGAAAGTCCACCCTCGCAAAACTTCTGGTCCATTACTATGACCTGGATGGCGGAGTGATAAGGGTTGGAGGACAGGATATAACAGATATGACTCTGAAAGCCCTGAACGAACGGGTGGCATATGTATCCCAGGAACAGTTTCTCTTCAATACATCTCTTTATGAGAACATTCTTATAGGGAACCCTGCTGCTACAAGAGAACAGGTTATGGATGCCGCCCACAGGGCTCAATGTGATGAATTTCTGGAAAGGCTGCCCCAGGGGATCCACACCTCTGCGGGAGACAGCGGGAAACAGCTTTCAGGAGGGGAAAGGCAGAGGATATCACTTGCGAGAGCTATCCTGAAAGACGCTCCCATCATAGTCCTGGATGAGGCCACGGCCTTTATGGACCCCGAGAATGAAGAAAAATTAAACCGTGCCATAGATGAGATAATAAAAGATAAGACTGTTCTGGTGATCGCACATAGACTGTCGACGGTTAAGAACGCGGACATGATCTGTGTCATGAAAGACGGGGAGTGTATAGCGGCGGACAGGCATGAGAAACTGCTCTCAGAATGTCCGGAGTACAAAAAATTCTGGGATGCATCTGTAAGCGCAAGCACATTGAAGATAAAGGAGGCTTGATCATATTTTGAAAATATTTCATATACTTATTGTAATTACAGTAAGATACAAGAACAGGATAAGGGCTTCCTATATCACATCATTTATCAAAGGGATAATGATGAAGGCTCCCCTGATACTGTGTTTTCTGGCCATCAGTTTCTTTATGCAGGGAGATATGGACGAGCAGAAATGTCTTTATTTGGGGATTGCGATATTTTTGAGCGTTGTGATCCAGGCTGCGTTCGAACATATCACAAATGTTCTTCAATCCGCCACCGGCTATATGGTTTTCGCAGATATGAGGATGAGGCTGGGAGACCATCTGAGAAAGCTTCCCATGGGATATTTTACGGAAGGCAATATGGGCAAGATCAGCGCAGTGCTTTCGACCGATATGGTTTTCATTGAAGAAAACTGTATGGGGGTTCTGTCGGAACTGGTTTCATTTATGATCTCCCAGGCTCTGATGGTGGTCATGATGTTCTTTATGGATATAAGGCTGGGGATTCTGGCGCTTATCATCACAGCGGCATTTATCGTTGTGGGAAACCTCATGCTGAAGACCACCCTTGATCATTCTGTGATAAAGCAGGAGGGCAGTGAATCTCTGACAGAAGAGGTCCTTGATTTCGCGGAGGGGATCGCCATCATCAAATCCTTCAACATGCTGGGTGAGAGATCGCGGAAACTGACAGATGAATTTGAAAAAAGCTGCAGGGATAATATAGGGTTTGAGAGGGCATACAGCCCGTGGTCCAGGGCTCTTTATCTGACTTTCGGCATAGGCACATCTCTCATGCTGGCACTCGCGGGGATACTGTACGGCAACGGTGAGATATCCGATGTCTACATGGTGGGTATGGTGCTGTTTTTGTTCGATCTCTTTGTGGCAATAAAAAGCTACTACGGGCAGATGGCCAGGCTGACCGTGACATCCGCCAGCCTTGACAGGATAGAGGAGGTTTTTGCCGCCGAAGAGTTGAAGGATGAAGGGAAGGAAAGAGTACCCTCGGAAAATAAAGGATCGGAAAAAGATATAGAGATAGAGTATGAAAATGTATCCTTTGGCTACTCTGAAAAAGAAGTGCTTCACGATGTTTCGTTCAAGATGAAGAGTGGTGAGATGACAGCTCTTGTGGGACCATCCGGCGGTGGAAAGTCAACTGTTGCCTCACTTCTGGCCAGGTTCTGGGATGTGAGAACCGGGGCAGTGAAGGTTAGGGGAGTGGATATAAGGGAGAACGCTTTGGGAGATCTCATGGACCATATCAGCATGGTATTCCAGAGAGTATATCTCTTTCAGGATACTGTTTATAACAATATATCCATAGGCAGGCCTGAAGCCACCAGAGAAGAGGTTGAGGAGGCGGCGAAGAAGGCCAGGTGCTATGATTTCATCATGCAGCTTCCCAATGGATTTGACACTGTGATCGGTGAGGGAGGAGCATCCCTTTCGGGAGGTGAAAAGCAGAGGATATCTATCGCCAGGTGCATATTGAAGGACGCACCCATTGTCATTCTGGATGAGGCCACAGCCAGCGTGGATGCTGACAATGAAAGAGCCATCCAGGAGGCTATATCCGAATTGTGCAGAGACAAGACTCTCCTGGTGATCGCTCACAGGCTAAAGACCATACGCAGCGCAGATCAGATACTGGTCATAAAAGAAGGCAGGATAGTGGAACAGGGGGATCACGGGACGCTTATGGAGCAGAATGGGACATATGCTCACATGGTTTCTCTGCAGGCATCGTGATCATTATCTTCATGCTTCTTTGGGTACAAAAGTCACGCGCGTAAAGCGCGTGGCTTTTGTTTTCCCTGCAGTTCATCGCTGTAATTATGGTATTTTACCGGTGTGATCTTCCGGGGATCGCCGCATTAAAAAAATCGTTATGGTATTTTTTTTTATTTGGTGGTATCATCTGAGTAACATGTTAGTTAGGGGCTGAGATTTCTTGATTTCCCCGGCAGCAGGTGTGAAAAACACAGAAAGGAACGGATATGTTTGTAAAAAACAGTGACAAGGAGTACAAGGATCTGGGAGGCGGAGTTCGCCGCAAAGTCCTGGCGTACAGCGATAACATAATGAATGTGGAACTCAGGTTTGAGAAGGGCGCAAAGGGCGAAATGCACTCTCATCCCCACGAGCAGATCGGATATGTCATTGATGGCAGCCTGGTTTTCCACGAAGAGGGGAAAGAGGATGTGACGCTCTCAACCGGTGACAGTTATATCGTGGGACCCAATGTACCCCACGGCATTGATTGTCTCACTGAAGTCAAGCTTTTAGATATCTTCACACCTATGCGTGAAGATTTTATCTGAACCGGGAGGAGAGGAATCGTTGTGGATGTATCCCTGAACCAGGCTACATATGAGAGACTGAAAAAGGACATAATGATGTTTGTGCTGAAGCCGGGAGAGTCGGTTTCCGCAAGCAAGATCGCCACCAGATACGGCGTCAGCAGGACCCCCGCAAGGGAGGCCCTTGTCCGCCTTCAGGACGACGGGCTGGTGGATATCTTTCCCCAGTCAAAGTCTGTGATCTCAAAGATCAGGGTGAACAGGATACACCAGGAGTGGTTCGTGAGAAAATCCCTTGAGATGGGCATGGTGGACTCGCTTTTTAAAGGCGTGACAAAGGACGATATCGCCAAACTCAAAGAATGCGCTGAGCACATGAGACTGCTTGGAAAAAATACCGGTGACCATGAAAGCGCCTATGAATACATCCTCCGTGACGATCAGTTCCACAGGATCACATATCTTGCAGCCGGTGAGAGCCTTTCCGCGGAAATAATAGCGAACACTCTTCCCAATTACAGGAGGGCCAGGCTTTTGATCGACCTGGAAAACAGAAACAGGGACAGGACAATCGGCGATCACCTGACACTCATCGAGAAGATTGAAAAGCAGGATGTTGAAGGGTACAGGACAGCCCTGAATGCGCACATCAGCCATGTGGGCGATGATCTCATGGAAATGAAGACCAGATATCCTGAAATGTTCGAGGATGAGCAGAAGGGTGACTCTTA